>NZ_JBHSOA010000047.1:0-35064 GCF_042655885.1 Streptomyces chlorus | reverse complement strand
GGGGTCAGGGTCAGCCGGCTGCCCGCGCCGCCATCCGGGCCTTGCGCGCCGCGAGCTTCTCGTCGAACTTGCTCGCCTCGGAGTCCAGACCGCCGAGGAACAGGCCGAGCTCCTCCTGGGCCTTGACGCCCTCGGGGCCGAGCCCGTCGATCTCCATGATCTTCAGGAAGCGGATCACCGGCATCATCACGTCGTCGTGGTGGATGCGCAGGTTGTAGACCTCGCCGATCGCCATCTGCGCCGCGGCCCGCTCGAAGCCGGGGATGCCGTGCCCCGGCATCCGGAAGTTCACGACGACGTCCCGCACCGCCTGCATCGTGAGGTCGGGGGCGAGCTCGAAGGCCGCCTTGAGCAGGTTCCGGTAGAAGACCATGTGGAGGTTCTCGTCGGTCGCGATGCGGGCCAGCATCCGGTCGCAGACCGGGTCACCGGACTGGTGGCCGGTGTTGCGGTGCGAGATACGGGTGGCCAGCTCCTGGAACGCGACGTAGGCGATCGAGTGAAGCATCGAGTGACGGTTGTCCGACTCGAAGCCCTCGCTCATGTGCGACATGCGGAACTGCTCCAGCTTGTCCGGGTCCACCGCCCGCGACGCGAGCAGGTAGTCCCGCATCACGATGCCGTGCCGGCCCTCCTCCGCGGTCCAGCGGTGCACCCAGGTGCCCCAGGCGCCCTCGCGGCCGAACAGCGTGGCGATCTCGTGGTGGTAGCTCGGCAGGTTGTCCTCGGTCAGCAGGTTCACCACCAGCGCGATCCGGCCGACCTCGGTGACCTTGGACTGCTCCTTCTCCCAGGCCTCGCCGTCCTCGAAGAAGCCGGGGAAGTTACGGGCGTCGCTGAACGGCACGTACTCGTGCGGCATCCAGTCCTTGGTGACCTTCAGGTGCCGGTTGAGCTCCTTCTCGACCACTTCCTCCAGCGCGTACAGCAGCCGGGCGTCGGTCCAGGCGGAAGAGCTGCCGAGGTGGGGAGAAGCGATCGACATGGGTACTCCAGGGGACGGGGGCAGTACGGGGGCCGGCGAGCGGCGCAGGCGACCTACGGAATCGTAGGCTACGAATCCGTAGGTTACGAAACCGTAGGTTAAGTGTCTCGTAAAGCTTGCTGAGCAGCGGGGTCGCCCGTCAGGCGTAGAGGTTCCGCAGCCGCACCGAGAGGCAGGTGACGCAGCCCTCGAGCTGCTCGAACTCCCCGATGTCCACCAGCACCGGCGCGTAGCCGAGGTCCGTGAACAGATCCGCCGTCTTCGGTGCGCTCGCCGCCATCAGCAGCCGGTCCCCGCCGAGCAGCACCTCCCCCGCCCTTCAGGCAGCGGGGGAGGGCGAGAGCCTTCTTGCTGGGCACGTGCGTGACTCCGTATCGGACGGGGCAGGTCCGGCAGCGGTACCGAGGGCGCCGGTGGGTCGGCCGGTTTTCTCGGGTGCCGGCGCAGCCATCATGCAGGGCGAACCCGGCCCGGGTCACCCCGTCGGCCCTGTGATCCATCACCGGTAACCGGCCCGCACCGGTCGCACACCGGTCACACCAGTCACACACAGGCCTCATCGGCCCTACCTGCCTCACCCGACGGCTTCCGGTGCGATCTCCCTCAGTTCCCCCTCCTCCATCAGCAGCCAGCGCGTGATCCCGACCGACTCCAGGAACGGCAGGTCGTGGCCGGCCACGATCAGCGCCCCCTCGTACGACTCCAGCGCCGTGGTGAGCTGCCGGACGCCGGCGATGTCGAGGTTGTTGGTCGGCTCGTCCAGCATCAGCAGTTGTGGCGCCGGCTCGGCCAGCATCAGCGCGGCCAGCGTCGCCCGGAAGCGTTCACCGCCGGAGAGCGTCACCGCCTTCTGGTCGGCGCGGGCGCCCCGGAACAGGAAGCGGGCGAGGCGGGCCCTGATCCGGTTGTTGGTGGCGCCCGGCGCGAACCGTGCCACGTTGTCGGCGACGCTCAGCTCGCCGTCGAGGACATCGAGGCGCTGTGGCAGGAACCGCAGCGGGACCTGCGCCGTCGCCTCCCCGGACACCGGCGGGAGCTCGCCCGCGACGGTGCGCAGCAGCGTCGTCTTGCCCGCGCCGTTGCGCCCGATCAGCGCGACCCGTTCCGGTCCCCGCAGCTCGAAACCACCGTCCACCCGTGTGCCGTAGGCGAGTTCGAGGTCCGTGAGGGTCAGGACGGTACGTCCCGGCGGTACGGCCGTGTACGGCAGGTCGACGCGGATCTCGTCGTCGTCCCGTACCGCCTCCACCGCCTCGTCGAGCCGTTCCTTCGCCCCGGTGAGCCTCTCCTCGTGCATGATGCGGTGCTTGCCCGCGGACTCCTGGGCCGCGCGCTTGCGGGCCCCCATGACAATCTTCGGCTCGCGCTTCTGGTCCCACATCTTCTGTCCGTACCGCTTGCGGCGGGCCAACTTGACCTGAGCGTCGATGAGTTCACGCTTCTGCTTGCGCAGGTCCGCCTCGGCGACCCGTACCATGCGCTCGGCCGCCTCCTGTTCGACCGCGAGCGCCTCCTCGTAGGCCGTGTAGTTGCCGCCGTACCAGGTGACTTCGCCGGAGCGCAGATCGGCGATCTGGTCGACCAGTTCCAGCAGTTCGCGGTCGTGGCTGATCACGACCATGACGCCCGGCCAGTTTTCTACGGCCGTGTAGAGCCGCCTTCGGGCGTACAGATCGAGGTTGTTGGTGGGTTCGTCGAGCAGCAGTACGTCGGGCCGGCGCAGCAGCAGCGCGGCCAGCCGCAGCAGCACCGACTCGCCGCCCGAGACCTCGCCGACGGTGCGGTCCAGCCCGATGTGTCCCAGGCCGAGTTCGCCGAGCGTGGCCAGGGCGCGCTCCTCCACGTCCCAGTCGTCGCCGACCGTCTCGAAGTGCGCCTCGGCCACGTCGCCCGCTTCGATGGCGTGCAGTGCGGCCCGCTGTGCGGCGATACCGAGCGCGTCGTCGACCCTCAGCGTGGTGTCGAGCGTGACGTTCTGCGGCAGGTACCCCACCTCGCCGGTGACGCGGACGGTGCCGTCGACCGGCCGGAGTTCACCGGCGATCAGCTTCAGCAAGGTTGATTTTCCTGACCCGTTGACGCCGATGAGGCCGGTCCGGCCGGGGCCGAAGGCGACGTCGAGGTCCTCGAGGACGGGGGTCCCGTCGGGCCAGGTGAAGGACAGGGAGGTACAGGTGATGGACGGGGTCATGCGGGCCTCCGCGGTTGCGTGGTGCGGTCATGGCAAGCGCGTATCGAGACACCGCGGGAGGGCGACGGCCGCACGACGACGGCCGGACGACGGCCGTGGGACGGCCGGGAGCCGGGCGGGAAGGTGTGGGCATGAAAAAAACCCTGTTCCGCAAGGACGGCTCGTACGCCGAGGTCGCACGCTGCGTGCACACCACACGGGTGTGACGCGGTGTCTCAGAACCTCAGACGAGCAACGTCCCTCTCCAATCGACGGCAACAGAAGCGTGGTACACCGTACGAAGGGCCGGGAACGGGTGTCAACGCGTTTTTCGCGGAGGCCGCAGGGCCGCAGGCCGCAAGGGTGCCGGGCGGGCCGGCCGGATCAGCCGGTGAACGGCCCGCCGGTGCCGAACGCCAGCTCCGCGAAGCGCTCACCCATACGACGGTGCGTGGCGGCGTCCGGGTGCAGCGCGTCGGGCAGCGGCAGCTCGGCGTGGTCCGCCTCGCCGTACAGCTTCCGGCCGTCCAGGTAGTGCAGATGCGGGTCGTCGGCCGCCCGCTGCTTCACCACGCGGGCCAGCTCCTCCCGTACGACGTTGAGGGTGAGCTTCCCGGCGGCACGTTCCTCGGGGTCGCCCATGGCCGCGAACCGGAGCCGGCCCTCGTCGAGGGTGCTGAGGTCGGGAAGGCTCGGGCCCGGGGTGTCCTCGTGGATGGGGCACAGAATGGGCGAGACGACCAGCAGCGTCGTCGTCGGGTGGCCGTCGCGGATCGTGTCGAGGAAGCCGTGCACCGCCGGAGCGAAGGCGCGCAGCCGCAGCAGATCGGTGTTGACCAGATTGATGCCGATCTTGAGGCTGATCAGGTCCGCGGGCGTGTCCCGCATGGCCCGCGCGGTGAACGGGTCGAGCAGGGCGCTGCCGCTCAGTCCCAGGTTCACCAGGTCCACCCCGCCGAGCGAGGCGGCCAGCGCCGGCCAGGTCGTGGTCGGGCTCGCGGCCTCGGAGCCGTGGCTGATCGAACTGCCGTGGTGCAGCCACACCCTGCGGTCCCCGGGGGCCACCGGCGTCACGGGGGCGTCGGTGCGCAGGGCGACCAGCAGGGTCATCTCGTTGTGCGGGAGCCAGATCTCGACGCGCTTGTCACGGTCCGGCAGCCCGGTGAACCGGACCGTGCCCACGGGGCCCGGCTGCAGCTCGGCGGAGCCCGTGGCCATGTCCATCAGCATGACGTTGCCGCCGGGGACATGGGTCTGCCCGGCCGGTTCGCCGTCGATCAGCAGGTCGTAGACACCGTCCGGGCGGGGCGGAGCGCCCTCGTAGGCCATCTTGGTGCGGAGCACGTCCAGTTCGACGGCCGTGGCCCGGGTGCGCAGCACCAGCCGGACGCCGGACGGCTGCGCCTCCGCCATGGCCAGCTGACCGTCGGCGGCCTGCGCGCGGGCTCGGGCGGGCAACCGGTGCGGCTGCACGCCCTGCGCGGTCCGCTCCAGCTCGAGCGCGCCGCGCAGCAGCTCCTCGGTGAGCGGGGTCGTGATCCAGCCTTCCGCCGGGGGAGTGGGCGAGGAGCCGTTGGTGGGTTCGTGGGGGGTACTCATGATCGCAGGCTGTCAAGCGCGTCGGCGATCCGCAAACATTTATCCCGGGCGCTCGACGGCACCCGACCCCGCCGTGCCGTGTCGCGGCTCGGCTGTCGAGGGTCGGCCGGCCCGGCTCGGCTGGCGAGGGTCGGCGGTCGTCGCTCAGCAGGCGTCGCGGATCAGCTCGGCGAGATCGTGGTCCAGATCGAGCTGGAGGTGCTCCAGGCCGGCCGGCACGAGTTCGCCGGCCGCCTCCAGGAACTGGCGTATCTCGCCCGAGCGGACATGCACGACGGCGGTTCCCTCCGGAGCGTGGAACTCCAGCACGGTCCGGTCGTAGCCGTACGGTCGCACGCGGACGTCGCCGTGGCCCTCGGGCTCGTGCAACCCCGCGGTGAGCAGCTCGCGGGCGAAGGTCCAGCAGACCTCGACGCCCTCCAGGGTGGCGGGAGCGGGGAAGGACATGCGGACGGCGAACGGATCGCTCCGGTCGTAGTGCAGAGTGGCGGGAATACTCGCCATCCGCGGCGCGGCGGCGACGAGACGGGCCTCGACGGGCTGCTCGATGACGGTGGACAACGCCTTGCTCCCTCGTGACGGCTGGACAACTTCCTGGCGGATAGGGCGGGCTACTCAAAGAGACGACGGAATCGGCCAATCCGTGCCCACCGGAACAGCGTGACCTCTGTCACCGCCTCCATGCGCCGGTGTGATCAGGCTTCCCCGGGACGGAGGTTGCATGCGGCATGTACCGGTTGCCGTGGGTGTTGAGCACTCGGGAGGACGCCAGGCCGGTGCACTGAACCGGTGCGCAGGACCGGCTCACGGGATGAGGAGGGCAGGCGCCGCAGGGGCGAGGGCCGGTCGAACATGAGCAGGTGTCAGTTCCGACGCGCGAAGTCCTCCACCCCGTAGGCTCGTCGCCATCATGACGAGCGTACGCATCCCCGATGGCTGGCCCACGACCGAGGGAGCGGCCCGTGCCGTCCAGGACGGACTGCGCGGGCGGGTGGTGCTCGACGAGCCCGGCCCGCCGCCCGGGACGGGCCGGGTCACCGGGGTCGACGTGGCGTACGACGACGAGCGGGACCTCGTCGCGGCAGCGGCCGTCGTCCTGGACGGGGCGAGCCTCGAGGTCATCGCCGAGGCGACGGCCGTCGGCCGGATCTCCTTCCCGTACGTGCCCGGTCTGCTGGCCTTCCGGGAGATCCCCACCGTGCTGGCCGCCCTCGACGCCCTGCCGTGCCCGCCGGGCCTGGTCGTCTGTGACGGCTACGGGCTCGCCCATCCTCGCCGCTTCGGCCTCGCCAGCCATCTCGGGGTCCTCACCGGCCTGCCGACGATCGGCGTCGCCAAGAACCCGTTCACCTTCACCTTCACGGCCCCGGCGACCCCGCGCGGCAGCACGGCCCCGCTGCTCGCGGGCACCGAGGAGGTCGGCCGGGCCCTGCGCACCAGGGACTCCGTCAAGCCGGTCTTCGTCTCGGTCGGCCATCGCGTCGGTCTCGCCAACGCCTGCGCCCACACCCTCGAGCTGACCCCCGCCCACCGCCTCCCGGAGACCACCCGCCGGGCGGACGCCCTGTGCCGCAAGGCCCTTCGAGAGGCAGTGGGCGCGGACTCGGGCACGGACCAGGGTCTTTCGTCCGGGTCGGGCCGGATCAGGGACCGGGGCCCACGAGCCCGACTCGATCCGCCGGACAGGCCCTAAGCGGCTCCCTCCCGCTCGACACCCTCGCCCTGCTCGATGCGCCAACGGCCCACCTCGCGGTACTCGGAGTCGTAGATCTCCGACCCGTCACCGGCCTTCATCGGGTAGTGGCGCAGGTTCCCGCCCCAGTAGCGCAGGATCCGCCCCAGCTCACCCACGGGATCCTTCGCCAACGCCTCGTCGTCCATGCTCACTTCGAGAAGAAATCGCATGCCTTCAAGTGTTCCATTGAACTCCTCCTTGGCACTTGTACGGAGAGTTCCGCCGGCCTGCCCGGACCTGACGCCGAAAAGTCTCCACTCGGTGCCGCCACCGGCGGGTACGGGCCGATGCGAACCGGGTACGGGCAACCGGGTACCTGTACGGATGTCGGGCCGCCACTCCCTCGGCAGGCTGAGGCATGACACGCACCGTGCCTCCAGGTCAGTTGCCGCCGTGGTCCGACCCGCCGCGCGGGCGGTGGCCTTCGGGCCGGCCCTCGCCGTCCTGGCGGGCGTCGGCCGGATCGCCGGGATGGTCTGCACGGTACTGGAGTGGCCCTTCCGGGCGAGGCCCTGCGCCCCGGACCGGCAGAGCCGCTCGTCCTCCTCGCTGCTGACGTCCTGCGAGCCTGCACCCCGCCGCCCCTTGCCGCCGTCCCCCGCTGGAGCCGAAGGGCGTGCCTGCCGCCGGGCTGCTCCGCGACTGGGCGGAGGAGAGCTGCCGCACCGTCGCGCCGAAGCGTCCGGTGGCGGAACCGGACGGCACCTGCGCCGGGCGGGAGCACGGGCCGCGCCGTACAGTGGCGAACAGTGGCCAAGCGCTTGCTCGCCCGGTCTTGTGCTGAGTGGAAGGTGTTCCTAGCATCATCGGTGTGACATCAGTTGTGTCAAAGCTGGGGGTGTGATGACGGAGGCACAGGTGCCTGCACCTGCGCGGTCGCCGGGGCAGGGGCCGCTGACCGGCGTGCGGGTGGTCGAGCTGGCCGGGATCGGCCCCGGCCCGTTCGCCGCGATGCTCCTGGCCGATCTGGGCGCCGACGTCGTCCGCGTGGACCGCCCCGGCGGCCCCGGACTCGGCATCGACCCGGCGTACGACGTCACCAACCGCAACAAACGCTCCGTGGTCGTCGATCTGAAGGCCCCCGACGGCGCCGGCCGCGTCCTCGACCTGGCCGAGCGCGCCGACATCCTCGTCGAGGGCTTCCGCCCCGGTGTCGCCGAGCGCCTCGGCGTCGGTCCCGGGGACTGCCACGCCCGCAACCCGGGCCTCGTCTACGGCCGGATGACCGGCTGGGGTCAGCAGGGGCCGCTCGCGGACCGCGCGGGGCACGACATCGCGTACATTGCCCGCACCGGCACCCTCGGCATGATCGGCAGCCCCGACCGGCCGCCGGCCGTTCCGGCCAACCTGCTCGGCGACTACGCGGGCGGCTCCCTCTACCTCGTCGTCGGCGTTCTCGCCGCCCTGCACCACGCGCGTCTGGGTGGCACCGGGCAGGTCGTCGACGCCGCCATCGTGGACGGAACCGCCCACCTGTCCGCCATGATCCACGGCATGCTCGCCGTCGGAGCCTGGCAGGACCGGCGCGGAGCCAACCTCCTCGACGGCGGCTGCCCGTACTACGGCACGTACGAGACGGCCGACGGCGGACACATGGCGGTGGGCGCGCTCGAACCGCAGTTCTACGACGAGTTCCTGCGGCTGCTCGGCATCGAGGACGAGGAAGGACCAGGGCTCTCCGGGGCCCGCATCGACGTCACCCGGTGGCCCGCCCTGCGCGAGCGGGTCACCGCCCGCTTCAAGGAACGCACCCGCGACGAGTGGACCGCCGTCTTCGACGGCTCCGACGCGTGCGTGGCCCCCGTCCTGTCGCTGCGCGAGGCCCCGCACGACCCGCACCTCGCCGCCCGCGGCACCTTCACCGAGCACGACGGCATCACCCAGCCCGCCCCGGCCCCGCGGTTCTCCGCCACGCCCACCAGCGTCCGCACCGGGCCCGCCCGGCCGGGCACCGACACCGACGACGTGGCCCGCGACTGGGACGTACCCCGACTGCTGTCCGCGCCCCGACCCCCTCAGCGAAAGGCCTCCCCGTGAGCACCGAAGCGTACGTGTACGACGCGATCCGCACCCCGCGCGGGCGCGGCAAGGCGAACGGCGCCCTGCACGGCACGAAGCCCGTCGACCTGGTCGTCGGCCTCATCCATGAGATCCGCGACCGTTTCCCGGACCTCGATCCGGCCGCCGTCGACGACGTCGTGCTCGGCGTCGTCAGCCCGGTCGGCGACCAGGGCTCCGACATCGCCCGGATCGCCGCCCTCGCGGCCGGGCTGCCCGACACGGTCGCCGGCGTCCAGGAGAACCGCTTCTGCGCCTCCGGCCTCGAGGCCGTCAACCTGGCCGCCGCCAAGGTCCGTTCCGGCTGGGAGGACCTGGTCCTGGCCGGCGGTGTGGAATCCATGTCCCGGGTGAAGATGGCCTCCGACGGCGGCGCCTGGTTCAACGACCCGATGACCAACCTCGCCACCAACTTCGCCCCCCAGGGCATCGGCGCCGACCTCATCGCCACCATCGAGGGCTTCTCACGGCGCGACGTCGACGAGTACGCGGCCCTCTCCCAGGAGCGTGCGGCGACCGCCTGGAAGGAGAACCGCTTCGCGCGGTCCGTCGTCCCGGTGAAGGACCGCAACGGGCTCGTCGTCCTCGACCACGACGAGCACCTGCGCCCCGGTACCACCGCCGACTCCCTCGCGGGGCTGGGGCCGTCCTTCGCGGACATCGGCGAGCTGGGCGGCTTCGACGCGGTGGCGCTGCAGAAGTACCACTGGGTGGAGAGGATCGAGCACGTCCACCACGCGGGCAACTCCTCCGGCATCGTGGACGGCGCCTCCCTCGTCGCCATCGGCACCAAGGAGGTCGGCGAGCGGTACGGCCTCACCCCGCGCGCCCGGATCGTCTCCGCCGCCGTCTCCGGCTCCGAGCCCACCATCATGCTCACCGGCCCCGCCCCCGCCACCCGCAAGGCGCTCGCCAAGGCCGGGCTGACCATCGACGACATCGACCTCGTCGAGATCAACGAGGCGTTCGCGGCGGTCGTGCTGCGCTTCGTGAAGGACATGGGCCTGACGCTGGACAAGGTCAACGTGAACGGCGGCGCCATCGCGCTCGGCCACCCGCTCGGCGCCACCGGCGCGATGATCCTCGGCACCCTCGTCGACGAACTGGAGCGCCAGGACAAGCGCTACGGCCTCGCCACGCTCTGCGTGGGCGGCGGCATGGGCATCGCCACCATCGTCGAACGCCTCTGAAACCCCGGCGGAACCCGGACCCGAGCGACCCGAGCGACCTCTACGGAGACCTTGTCATGACCGAAACCCCCACCATCCGCTGGGAACAGGACGACACCGGCGTCGTCACCCTCGTCCTCGACGATCCCCACCAGTCCGCGAACACCATGAACCAGGCGTTCCGCGACTCCCTCGCCGTGATCACCGACCGCCTGGAGGCGGAGAAGGACAGCATCCGCGGCATCATCCTCACCTCCGCCAAGAAGACCTTCTTCGCCGGCGGCGACCTGCGCGACCTGATCAAGGTCACCCCCGAAACGGCGCAGGACCTGTTCGACGGCGGCATGGCGATCAAGCGCCGGATGCGCCGCATCGAAACCCTCGGCAAGCCGGTCGTCGCGGCGATCAACGGCGCTGCCCTCGGCGGCGGTTACGAACTCGCCCTCGCCTGCCACCACCGGATCGCCCTCGACGTACCAGGCTCCAAGATCGGCTGCCCCGAGGTCACCCTCGGCCTCCTCCCCGGAGGCGGCGGCGTCGTCCGCACCGTCCGGATGCTCGGCATCGCCGACGCCCTGCTGAAGGTGCTCCTCCAGGGCACCCAGTACACCCCGCGGCGCGCCCTGGAGAACGGTCTCGTCGACGACGTGGCCGACACCCGCGAGGAACTGATCGCCAAGGCCCGCGCCTTCATCGACGCGAACCCCGAGTCCGCCCAGCCCTGGGACCGGCCCGGCTACCGCATCCCGGGCGGCACCCCGTCCCACCCCAAGTTCGCGGCCAACCTCCCCGCCTTCCCGGCCGCCCTGCGCAAGCAGACGAACGGCGCCCCCTACCCGGCGCCGCGCAACATCCTCGCCGCCGCCGTCGAGGGCGCCCAGGTCGACTTCGAGACCGCCCAGGTCATCGAGGCCCGCTACTTCGTCGAGCTGGCCGCCGGACAGACGTCGAAGAACATGATCCAGGCGTTCTTCTTCGACCTCCAGGCCGTCAACTCCGGCGCCAACCGCCCCCAGGGCATCGAGTCCCGCACGGTCCGCAAGGTCGCCGTGCTCGGCGCCGGGATGATGGGCGCCGGCATCGCCTACGCGTGCGCACGCGCGGGCATCGACGTCGTCCTGAAGGACGTCACCCCACAAGCGGCCGCCCAGGGCAAGGCGTACTCCGAGAAGCTGTGCGCCAAGGCCGTCTCCCGGGGCCGGACGACCCAGGAGAAGGCCGACGCGCTGCTCGCGCGGATCACCCCCACCGCCGAGGCGCGGGACCTGGCCGGCTGCGACGCGGTCATCGAGGCCGTCTTCGAGGACACCGCCCTCAAGCACAAGGTGTTCCAGGAGATCCAGGACGTCGTCGATCCCGACGCGCTCCTGTGCTCCAACACCTCCACCCTCCCCATCACCGCCCTCGCCGAAGGCGTCGAACGCCAGAGCGACTTCATCGGGCTGCACTTCTTCTCGCCGGTGGACAAGATGCCGCTCGTCGAGATCATCAAGGGCGAGCGGACCGGTGACGAGGCGCTCGCCCGCGCCTTCGACCTGGTCCGGCAGATCAACAAGACGCCGATCGTCGTCAACGACAGCCGCGGCTTCTTCACCTCCCGCGTCATCGGCCACTTCATCAACGAGGGCGTCGCCATGGTCGGCGAGGGCATCGAGCCCGCCTCCGTCGAACAGGCCGCCGCCCAGGCCGGCTACCCCGCCAAGGTGCTCTCCCTCATGGACGAGCTGACCCTCACCCTGCCGCGCAAGATCCGGGGCGAGTCCAAGCGGGCCGTCGAGGAGGCCGGCGGCACCTGGACCGCGCACCCCGCCGAGGCCGTCATCGACCGCATGGTCGACGAGTTCGGCCGCCCGGGCCGCGCCGGCGGTGCCGGTTTCTACACGTACAAGGAAGACGGCGGGCGCGACGCCCTGTGGCCCGGCCTGCGCGAGCACTTCACCAAGCCGGGATACGAGATCCCGTTCCGGGACATGCAGGAGCGGATGCTGTTCGCCGAGGCGCTGGACACGGTCCGGCTCCTGGAGGAGGGCGTGCTGACCTCGGTCGCCGACGCCAACATCGGCTCCATCCTCGGTATCGGCTTCCCCGGCTGGACCGGCGGCGTCCTGCAGTACATCAACGGCTACGACGGCGGCGCCGGGGGAGAGACCGGGCTGCCCGGATTCGTGGCTCGCGCGCGTGAACTCGCCGAGCGGTACGGCGAGCGCTTCGCACCGCCGGCGCTGCTGGTGGACAAGGCGGAGAAGGGGGAGCGGTTCACGGACGCCCGCTGACCCTCCGGCGCGTGCGGCCGGCCGGCGGGGACAGGAGCATCAGCCTCCCGTCCCCGCCGCCCCCGTACCCTCCCCGGCGTCCAGCCACTCCCGCAGCTCCTCGCGCAGCGACCGCTGAAAGGCCGTGAGCAGCGCCTGCACCACGAGCGGGTGCATAGGGGCGGACAGTGACTTCACGTCCCGCGGGTCCCGCTCCGCCACCGCGTCCCGCAGCAGCCGCGACAGCTCCTGGGCGGCCGCGCGGGCATGCCCGGTGAGCGTCGTACGGGCCTCGAGGATCGTCTCGTGCGTCAGCGGTACGTCCAGCAGCTCGACGCCGAGCCGCAGCAGCCCCGCGTCGACCCGGAAGTCCTCGCCGTCCCGCTCGACGACGTTCAGCGCCGCCAGCCGCCGCAGATCCTCGTCGCCCAGCGCCCGCCCCGCCCGTCGCTCCAACTCCCCGCGCGACACCTTCTCCACCGTGTCGGGCGCCCAGGAGGCCACCACCGCGCGCTGGATCGCCAGGTCCCGCACACTCAGATCCGGCGGCAGCCGCCCCAGGTAGCGCTCGATGGCCGCCAGCGTCATGCCCTGCCGCTGCAACTCCTCGATCAGCGCCAGCCGGGCCAGGTGCTCCCGCCCGTAGCGGCCGACGCGGCGCGGCCCGATCACCGGTGGCGGGAGCAGCCCCTTGCTGCCGTAGAACCGGACCGTCCGCACCGTGACCCCGGCCCGCGCCGCCAGTTCGTCGATGGTGAGGGCCGGCTCCTCGATGTCGGTCGTCATGCACAGCAGTATTACTGTCTCACCAGTGTTGCGACACCGCACCCGCCCCGACGCACCTGCCCCGACTGTCAGTACCGACGCCTACGGTGGCGTGATGTCGGAGATCACGGGGATCACCTACGTCAGGGGTGACGCCACCGCGCCGTCGGTGAAGGGCGTCAAGACCATCGCGCATGTCTGCAACGACATCGGGGGCTGGGGAAAGGGCTTCGCCCGATATGGAGGAGGTGCGTCCGGAGCCGGGTGACCCACGTGCTGCCGGTCACGCCCTTGCGCGCGACCGATCGCCAGCTCGGGCGGATGGTGATCCCCTCGATCACCATCCGCCCGGGGGTGCGCGGGAACGTGACCGCTGAAGAGGTGATTTTTGCGCCAAAGGTGGTACGGGCATGGCTGGGGGAGTGATTCTCCGCCCAACGGCTCGATGAAAGGTGCCGCCTGTGACGAAGGACCAGCACAGTGACGACGACCCTACGGCGGGCCCTCTGCCGGGCTCGGAGACGGGCCTGGCGGACCGTGGACGCCCTCGGACCGACCGCGTGGTGTTCGGTGTCACGGCGGTGCTCACCGTTGCGTTCGTCGTCTGGGGCGCCGTCGCGACCGAATCGCTCGAGGACGTCTCGAGCAGCGTGCTCATCGGGCTGATGCACAACGGCGGCTGGGCGTTCATCCTGGCCGCCTCCGGTTTCGTCGTCTTCGCCCTCTGGTTGGCCGTCAGTCGCTATGGCCGGATCCGTCTCGGCGCCGAGGGGGAGAAACCCGAGTTCCGTACCGTGTCGTGGGTCGCGATGATGTTCAGCGCGGGCATGGGAATCGGCCTGATGTTCTACGGTGTCAGTGAGCCGCTGGCGCACTACGTCGCGCCGCCGCCGGGCACCAACCCGGCCGACTCGGGCGACCGCATGGAACTGGCCATGGCGACCACGCTCTTCCACTGGACGCTCCACCCGTGGGGGATCTACGCCGTGGTCGGCCTCGCCATCGCCTACAGCACCTTCCGCAGGCGCCGCAGGCAGACCATCAGCGCCGTCTTCACCCCGCTCATCGGCTCGAAGCACGCGAACGGCGCCACCGGGCGCTTCATCGACATCCTCGCGATCGTGGCGACCATCTTCGGTTCGGCGGCCTCCCTGGGACTCGGCGCGCTGCAGATCGGCTCCGGCATGCAGGAGCTGGGGTGGCTGGACAAGGTGAGTACGGGGCTGCTCGTCGGCATCATCGCGGTACTCACGGTCGCGTTCGTCGCGTCCGCGGTGTCGGGAGTGGAGAAGGGCATCCAGTGGCTTTCCAACACCAACATGGTGCTGGCCCTGGTGCTCGCCCTGTTCGTGTTCGTGGCCGGTCCGACAATCCTCGTCCTCGACCTGCTGCCCACCTCCGTCTTCGGCTACCTGGGCGAACTGCCCCGGCTGGCCGGCCGCACGGAGGTCAGCGCCGGCCAGGGAGTGGCGAGCTGGCTGGGCAGCTGGACCGTCTTCTACTGGGCGTGGTGGATCTCCTGGACGCCGTTCGTCGGCATGTTCATCGCCCGCATCAGCCGGGGCCGTACGATCCGCCAGTTCATCGGCGGGGTCATCCTCGTGCCCAGCACGGTCAGCCTGGTCTGGTTCGCGATCTTCGGCGGTTCCGCGATGAAGCTCCAGGAGCAGGGCCGGCTCGGTAAGGAGTTGACGCCCGAGGGCCAGCTGTTCGCGGTGCTCCAGCACTACCCCATCGCTACGGCCATGAGCCTCCTGGTGATGATCCTCGTCGGCATCTTCTTCGTCTCGGGCGCCGACGCGGCCTCGGTCGTCATGGGCACGCTCTCGCAGAAGGGGGCGCTCGAACCGGGACGCCCGGTGGTGGTGTTCTGGGGCGTGGTCACCGGAGCGGTCGCCGCGATCATGCTGCTGGTGGGCAGCGGCCAGGGCGACGCACTGACCGGCCTGCAGAACATCACGATCCTCGCGGCGGCCCCGTTCGTCATCGTGATGATCCTGATGTGCGTGGCACTCATGCGCGACCTGCGCCGGGACCCGGTCATCGTGCGCAGAGAGGTGGGTTCCGAGGCGGTCGACCTGGCCGTCATCGCGGGTCACACGAAGTACGACGGCGAATTCGAACTCCGTATCGGACCCGGGGCCGGTACGGACGTGGAGGGAGACCCGATCGGCAAGCACTACGAGGCACCGACCGAGCCCTGACCGCCGACATCCGCTCAGGCCGTCACCGGCAGCGGTGGACGGGCCGGCCGCCCCCGATTCCGAGGGGGCGGCCGGCCCGTCCGTTCCCGGGGCCGTGCCACCGCCCCACCCCAGGGCGGGCTCCGCCGCCTCCTCCGCGCAGCCCAGCCCACGGTGACGCCCGCGCCGCCGTGGCCGCGCGGCGGCCCAGGCGCCGGCCTCGTCCAGCGTGGTCTCGCCCAGTACCCCTTCGACCATCCGTACACCGGTGACCTCCGGCCGCGCGGTCGGCTTCTCGTACACGTCCGGCGAACGCGGCGCCCACGCGGGCACAGACGCCACCGGCTCGATCCGGTACGGCCACCACAGTGCCCCGGCAACCGCCGAGGTGGTCCGCTCGACCGGGCCGCGCGTCCACAGCCGTACACGCGCGCCCCGCTCGGCGAGGACGACGGCCGTCGTCAGCCCGACGACCCCGCCGCCGATCACACGGACATCGAAGAAAGGTTCGTTTTCCATGCGGGGGCGTTAGCGGAATATGTCATGCAGTGCTCAGATCCGTCCCTTTGCGGGAATACTCACAGCATGTCTGCCGAGTACGCGACCTTCGGCCTGACACCGGCGCTCCGTGCCGGTGGAATCCTCTCCGGCGGTGACTACCAGCTCCACCGGGACTTCGTCGACTTCGTCGTCGACGGACGCCCGCTGCTGTTCCGCCTCTCCGACCTCGACGCCGTCTCCCCGCTCGCCTCCGACATCCCGCCCGCCATCTTCACCGCCCAGGTCCGCAGCCTCCTGCTGGAGACCGAGGCACCGCTGCCGTCCGGCCGGTACATCGTCTACGGCTGCCCCGACTGCGAGGACCTCGCCTGCGGCGCGGTGACCGCCGCCATCGAGCAGGACGGCGAGGACTACATCTGGCGGGACTTCGCCTGGCAGACCGACGAACACGCCGACCTGGAACGCAACGGATACCACGGTCTGGGCCCGTTCCGCTTCCGCGGCGCCGACTACCGCACGGCCCTCGCCGCCCTGCTGGCCGGTGGCGCCCCGGGGACCCGCCGCCGCGTCCTGCTGATCGGCGCCCGTGTCGCCCTGCTGGCCAAGCTCGCCGCGGCCCTGCGCACCATCGGCGTCGGCGCCGACATAGCCCACGACGCCGACGGTGTCCCCGCCGACGAACTGCGCGGCTACGGCGCGGTCGTCTTCGGCCGCTCGGTCGGCCCCGCCGAACGGGACGCCGTGCGCGCCGCCTTCGCCGCCGCCGACGTCGACGTGCCCTGCGTCGACGGCCGTGCCCCGATCGTCCCGCTGCTCGTCGCCCGGACCGAGCACGCCCTGGACCGCAGCCCGCCCGAGCAGCGCCGCCTGACCGCCCTGGCCGCTCCGGCCCCCTCGGCCTCGGCGGAAGCCGCCGCGGGCGCCGACGCGGAGGTCGAGGTCACCTCGTCGTGCCGGGTGCACCTCACGGCGTACCGCGTCGACCGCCTCGCCCGCACCCACACCCACGAAGTCTTCGACGGCGTCCTGGAACCGGGCCGCCACCGCATCCCTCTGGACCCGAGGACGGTCAGGGGGGAGTCCTACCTGGTGGCCCGCACCGCCGGGGCGGTCCTGACCACGACGGTGCGGCGGTGAACACCGGCGGCGGGGAGCGCGTACGGGGAAGCGCGCGGGGGAGGGGAAGCGCACGAGGAGAGGCCCGGGGGAGTGCGGCGGCCGCGGGAGGGCCGACAACCGGATGTCCGAGGGGTGACGTGCGAAGGGTCTTCAACTGTTGCGGCTTTCGCTTGAGCAGGCTGAGCGATGTTGCTTATCGGATGCGCGGTCGATCTGCAGGGTTTCGGGTCGGGTTTCCTCCGATTGAATGTGTTTCCTGCTGATTCTGATGGGCTGGTGGTGCGGGGTCCGTAGGTTGTCGGGCATGGAGTTTCTTCGGTTGTCAGTGGCTGCGCGTCGGGTGGGTGTGCACCCGGGCACGCTGCGGCTGTGGGCGAACGAGGGCAAGGTCCCGGTGGTGTGGGTGGGCAAGGAACGCCGGTTCTCCGTTGAGGCGTCGGACGTGCTGACCGGTGTCGCGGGCGGCGGTGGTCGTCGCGAGGCGTTGTATGTGCGCGTTTCGGGGACCAGTGGGCAGGAGTCGTCGCCGGCCGCATTGGTGAAGCGGGCGGCGGCGGGCGAGTTCAGGAAGCGGAGTTGCGGGCTTCGGCCTCGGGGGTGGTGGTCGCGGTCTTCAGAGATCGGGCCTCGGGGCTGCGGGAGTCGCGGCCGGGGCTGGACCGGCACGCATGTGCGGGTCACGCATGCGGACCGGCTGGCTCGGTTCGGGGTCGGCTGGCTGATCCAGGTCCTGGCCCATCACGGGGCCGAGGTGGAAGTGATGCACGCCAAGGGGGCGGCCGGGGGGATGGAGGAGCTGCTGGACGACTTCATGTCGCTGGTGGCGACCTTCGCGGGCCGGACGTACGGGATGCGCTCACGCGAGGCACGCCGCCGCCTGCTGGCCGAAGCCGACAACCGCATCGAACTCCCTGCTCCTGCTCCTGGAACGGTGTCGCGGGCTGGAGGTGGTGAGGTGTGACCAAGCTGGTGGCGACCGCCACATGCACCGCCTACTCCGGCGTCCTGGAGGCCACCGGCGAGCGCGTCGGGCAGCGGACTCTGCTGGAACGGGTGGGATTCCTGGCCCGGTTGAGCCAGGAACTGACCGGCGCCCTGGTCGCCTCCCGATGGGACGAGGAATCCCTGGATGTGCTGGCCGCCGGCCTCGACGCGCGGGGCGAGGCACTGCCCGCGAAAGGGTGGATGGCGCTCCGGCGTCTGGAGTGGACGGGCGAGGTGACGCCTGCGGCCGGAGTGTATGTCTCGGACCGGGTGCGCCGGGGCGCGCAGGAGTACGCGGCCCGCACCCTGCGCCTGGCCCTGCACCGGCGGACCATCGTGGCCGTGATCCTGGCCACTTGGCCCACCGGCCCGCGCCGTCGCACCGAGGCGGAGTGGACCGCACTGCGCCGGCTGCTGCCCGCCGGAGCATCGGGTGCGGAGATCCGTAACCGGACCCGGCAGATCCGCGCCCATCTGGCCGCGCACGGGCAGCCGCCCGCCGGACTGTGCACCCTGGAGGGCCCGCCACAGATCGCTCCGCTGGTGGTGCTTGCGGCGATGGACCGCCAGCAGGTCACCCTGGAACGGGTGGATGCGGCCACCGCCCGGCTGCGAGTCAAACTGCCCTTGTGCGCGGCACCCGCCTCGGGCCGGGCGTGGGCCTGGCACATCCTGGACATCCGGCTGCCCGGCACCGTCGACGGCGATGCGGTGCTGCACACCCCGACCCTGCGCCCCACCCGCACCGGCCGCATCGCCGTCGACCTGCCGCACTCCAAGCCCGCCCCGGCCCTCGAAGCGACCGGCCACGCGGTGGGACTTGGCTTCGACTGGGGGGTGAACACCCTGCTCACCGGCACCCTGGGCCGTCTGACCGGCCGGGGTGCCGGCCAGCGGGTGGTCACCGACGAGCGTCCCCTCGTCTTCGATGCCACCACCGTCAGCGCGAAACTCCACCGGCTGCGTGGGGTGCGCGAGCACCTCGCCGCCAAACGCGACGCCTGCCAGGCTCTCGCGGACGGGCTCGGCTCCCCACACCCGGCTTGGGGCGGACACGCCGCACGCGCGGCGGTGCTGGCGGTGGAGCACGCGCACGTGTGTGCCCGCATCCGCCACCTCAACGACGCGCTGGCCTGGGCCGCCGCCCGCTGGGCTGTTGACCAGGCGGCAGCGCTCGGCGCGTCCGTCATCTACCTCGAAGACCTCGCCACCCTCGAAGCCCGCGGCCACCGACGCGGCAACGCCCGCTTGTCCGGACAGGTCCGCGGCACCCTCGCCGAAGCCATCCGGCACCTGGGCGCGAAGGCCGGTGTCGTGGTCGTCACCGTGCCCGCCCGCGGCACCTCCAGGCTCTGCCCCACCTGCCTCAACCCGCTGACCCACCACCCCGCCCCCGACCGACTGACGGAACGGGGCTGGAAGTGGGCCCGCTGCTCCGGGTGCGGGCTCTCGCTGGACCGGGACCACGCCTCCGCCCGCCGGATCGTCTCCCGCGGCCTGCTCGCCCAGCCCCACACCACCCTCGAGCGCGCCACCGGCGTCCGGGCCATCCGCGCCACCATCGAAGGCACCGTGTCCGTGGTGCGCCGCCCGCAGAAGACCACCCGCCGCCTGCGCCGCCAGGGCCAGGCCGAGACGGCCCCGCCCCGTCCGCGCGGCCCCAAGACCACCCCCGGCAAGGCGCGCCCCACTCCCGGCAGGCCCAGCCCCGCCGGACGCCACAGCGCCCGCCACACTGCCGCCGTCCCGGACCCCGGTCCGGACCTTCGGACTTCCCGCCGTGCGCCCGAAGCGCGTACGGTCCCCGCCACCACCCCCACCAGGGTGGTAAAGCGTCCGGCGGGGCATGACACCCAGGCACCAGCCGCACACGGACCGGTATCAGGTCATGGAGTACCCGCCCCCGACCGGCCGGAAGAAGACGCCCTTCTTCCGGCCGGCCGCAGGCGGCCCTCACGCAGAATCTGTCGGCAACGCACCCGCAACGCCGAGCGGACCGGCTTTCACCACCTGCACGCCACCGCAGTCCACCCCCTCACCCCGAGGTTCGGACCACGGCAAGGCGACCGCACACGGCCACGCCGCGCCCGAAAAGCCCGGAACACTCGGGCAACTGCAGAATTCTAGAGACGCTAGGATCGGCGGTCTGATGACTGCCACCCTCGTCGCCAAGAACCTCTCCGCCGGCCATGGCGACCGCTCCCTGTTCAGCGGCCTCGACCTCGTCGTCGCCCCCGGCGACGTGATCGGCCTGGTCGGTGCCAACGGTGCTGGCAAGTCCACCCTGCTGCGCCTGCTCGCCGGGCTCACCGCGCCGGAACAGGGCGAGCTGCGGCTCTCCCCGCCCACGGCGACCGTCGGCCATCTCCCGCAGGAGCCGGAGCGCCGGCCCGGCGAGACCGTCCGGGACTTCCTGGCCCGCCGTACCGGTGTCGCCGAGGCCCAGCGGACGATGGACGAGGCGACCCAGGCCCTGGTCGACGGCGCGCCCGGTGCCGACGACGCGTACGCGGAAGCCCTGGAGCGCTGGCTGGCACTCGGAGGCGCCGACCTCGACGAGCGCGCGGAGGAGGTCACCGCGTCCCTCGGTCTGACGGTTGGCCAGGACCAGCCGATGACGTCTCTCTCCGGTGGCCAGGCGGCCCGCGCCGGCCTCGCCTCCCTCCTCCTGTCCCGCTATGACGTCTTCCTCCTCGACGAGCCGACCAACGACCTCGACCTGGACGGCCTGGAGCGCCTCGAACGCTTCGTCGGCGGTCTGCGCGCCGGGACGGTCGTGGTCAGCCACGACCGCGAGTTCCTCACCCGCACCGTCACCAAGGTCCTCGAACTCGACCTCGCCCAGGGACGGATCAATCTCTACGGCGGCGGCTACGCGGCCTACCTGGAGGAACGGGAGGTGGCCCGCCGGCACGCCCGCGACGAGTACGAGGAGTACTCCGACAAGAAGTCCGCGCTCCAGGACCGGTCACAGATCCAGCGGTCCTGGATGGACAAGGGCGTCAAGAACGCGCGCCGCAAGGCGGGCAACGACAACGACAAGATCGGCCGCAAGTTCCGCAGCGAGGCCAGTGAGAAGCAGGCCGCCAAGGCCCGCCAGACCCAGCGCATGATCGAACGCCTCGAGGTGGTCGAGGAGCCGCGCAAGGAGTGGGATCTGCGCATGGAGATCGCGGCGGCCCCGCGCTCCGGCGCGGTGGTGGCGACGCTGCGGGACGCCGAGGTACGGCGCGGCGACTTCGTGCTCGGGCCGGTCACCCTGCAGATCGACTGGGCGGACCGGGTCGCCGTCACGGGTGCCAACGGCGCCGGGAAGTCCACCCTGCTGGGCGCCCTGCTGGGCCGTGTCCCGGTCGACTCCGGGCACGCCGCGCTCGGCTCGGGCGTGCTGCTCGGCGAGGTCGACCAGGCCCGCGCGCTGTTCCACGGCACCGAGGCCCTGCTCGACGCCTTCCGCGCCGGGGTCCCCGACACCGAACCGGCCGAGATCCGCACCCTGCTGGCCAAGTTCGGCCTCAAAGCGGACCATGTGATGCGTCCGGCGGTCACCCTCTCGCCGGGTGAACGCACCCGCGCCGCCCTCGCCCTCCTCCAGGGGCGGGGCGTCAACCTCCTCGTCCTCGACGAGCCGACCAACCACCTCGACCTGCCCGCCATCGAACAGCTGGAATCGGCCCTGGACTCCTACGAGGGCACCCTGCTCCTCGTCACCCACGACCGACGCATGCTCGACGCGGTGCACGTCACCCGCCGCCTGGAAGTGGCCGACGGCAAGGTCATCGAGCACTGACCGGTCACTGACCGAGCAAGGGCCGGCCCGACCGCCGGGCGGTGGCAGAACGGACTCCGCCGAGGGCGGACCGGTTTCGACCGCATCATGTGCAGGGCTACGCGGTCCGGTCAGGACCGGACGCCCGGTCCCTCGCACCGCAGCGGAGGGACCGGGAAGCCGTCGGAGCCGACGCCGGGTCGGGCGCCCGTCCGGCGGATCATGCGGGAGACGCGGGCACCGGCACGCCCGTCCCGGACTCTTGGACGCGACGGGCCCCCGTAAACGAGGGCCCCACCGCGTCGACCTTCGCTCCGCCCGCCCAACCCTTCGAGCGAGGGACCCCGTGCGCGGGCCCGACAGGCCTAGCGCTTGCCCTTCTTCGGGTCGACCAGTCCCGCCCGGCGCAGGGCGTCGGCCATCGCGCTGTTCGCCGGCGCGGTGGCCTGACGCGCGGTGGCCTGACGCGCGCCGCCGCTTCCGCGACCGCCACCACCGCCCCCACCGCGGGCCTGCCCCTGCCCCTGCCCCTGGCGCTGCTGCGGCGGGCGTGCCCCACCGCGCTGCCCGCGCCCGCCGGGGGCCTCGGTCTGCTCCGCGGCCTCGTCGTCCAGCCGCAGCGTCAGCGCGATCCGCTTGCGCGGAATGTCGATGTCGAGGACCTTCACCTTGACGATGTCGCCCGGCTTCACCACGTCACGAGGGTCCTTGACGAACGTCTTCGACATGGCGGAGACGTGTACCAGACCGTCCTGGTGGACGCCGATGTCGACGAACGCGCCGAAGGCCGCCACGTTCGTCACCACGCCCTCCAGGATCATCCCGGAGGACAGGTCGGAGATCTTCTCCACGCCCTCCTTGAAGGCAGCGGTCCTGAACGCCGGCCGCGGGTCGCGCCCCGGTTTCTCCAGCTCCTTGAGGATGTCCGAGACGGTCGGCAGACCGAACGTCTCGTCCACGAAGTCCTGCGGCCTCAGCGAGCGCAGCACTCCCGTGTTGCCGACCAGGGAGGCGACTTCCTCACCGGACTTCTGCATCATGCGCCGGACCACCGGATAGGCCTCCGGGTGCACGCTGGAGGCGTCCAGCGGGTCGCCGCCGCGGATCCGCAGGAAGCCCGCGCACTGCTCGTACGCCTTGGGGCCGAGCCGTGGCACCTTCTTCAGCTCGCCGCGGGAGGCGAACGGCCCGTTGCCGTCCCGGTGGGTCACGATGTTCTCGGCGAGCCCGGAGGTGATGCCGGAGACCCGGGCGAGCAGCGGCGCGGACGCCGTGTTGACGTCCACACCCACGCCGTTCACACAGTCCTCCACCACCGCGTCCAGCGAGCGTGACAGCTTCACCTCGGACAGGTCGTGCTGGTACTGGCCGACACCGATCGACTTCGGGTCGATCTTCACCAGCTCCGCCAGCGGGTCCTGGAGCCGGCGCGCGATCGACACCGCCCCGCGCAGCGACACGTCCATGTCCGGCAGCTCCTGCGAGGCGAACGCGGACGCCGAGTACACCGAGGCGCCGGCCTCGGACACCATCACCTTCGTCAGATTCAGCTCGGGGTGCCGGGTGATGAGATCGCCGGCGAGCCTGTCGGTCTCGCGGGACGCCGTGCCGTTGCCGATCGCGATCAGCTCGACGGCGTGCTCCTTCGCGAGCCGGGCCAGCTTGGCGATCGACTCGTCCCACCGGTTCGCCGGGACGTGCGGGTGGATCACGTCGGTGGCGACGACCTTGCCCGTCGCGTCGACCACGGCGACCTTCACACCCGTACGGAAGCCCGGGTCGAGACCGAGCGTCGCGCGGGTACCGGCCGGAGCGGCGAGCAGCAGGTCGCGCAGATTCGCCGCGAACACCCGCACCGCCTCGTCCTCGGCCGCCGTACGCAGCCTCAGCCGCAGGTCGATGCCGAGATGCACCAGGATGCGCGTGCGCCACGCCCAGCGGACCGTGTCGAGCAGCCACTTGTCGGCCGGGCGGCCCCGGTCGCCGATCCCGAACCGGTGGGCCACCGTGCCCTCGTACGAGGACGGGCCCTCCGTCGCCTCCTCCGGCTCCAGGACGAGGTCCAGGACCTCCTCCTTCTCGCCGCGCAGCACCGCCAGGATCCGGTGCGAGGGCAGCTCGGTGAACGGCTCGGCGAAGTCGAAGTAGTCGGAGAACTTGGCACCCGCCTCCTCCTTGCCCTCGCGCACCTTGGCGGCCAGCCGCCCGCGCACCCACATGCGCTCCCGCAGCTCGCCGATCAGGTCGGCGTCCTCCGAGAACCGCTCGGTGAGGATGGCCCGCGCGCCGTCCAGGGCGGCCTGTGGATCGGCGACACCCTTGTCGGCGTCCACGAACGCGGCGGCCGCGGCGAGGGGGTCGACACCCGGGTCCCCGAGCAGCCCGTCCGCCAGCGGTTCGAGCCCCGCCTCACGCGCGATCTGCGCCTTGGTACGCCGCTTGGGTTTGTACGGCAGATAGATGTCCTCCAGGCGCGCCTTGGTCTCCGCGCCCCGGATCCGCGCCTGAAGCTCCTCGGTGAGCTTGCCCTGCTCGCGCACCGAATCCAGGATCGCCCTACGACGCTCCTCGAGCTCCCGCAGATAGCGCAGCCGCTCCTCGAGCGTGCGCAGCTGCGCATCGTCGAGCATCTCGGTGGCTTCCTTGCGGTAGCGGGCGATGAAGGGCACCGTCGAACCGCCGTCGAGCAGCTCCACGGCGGCCCTGACCTGCCGCTCCTGTACGCCGAGCTCCCCGGCGATCCTGCCTTCGATGGACCCTTGGAGGGGTGTCGTCACGATCCCGTACCGCCTTCTTCGCTGAGGTTGCGCGGCAATTGTGGCAGGTGATGCCGACAATCGGGGATCAGGGCGGCGACTCGCCGGGCGGTGGTGCGCGCCGGGTCAGGCGCGTCGGCCCCGGCCGGCCGACGAGGCACCCCCGAACAGCCGGGCCAGCGCTCGGAACGGCAGTGTCACGACGGTGGCGATGGCGCCGCCGATCTGACGCAGGACATCCGCGATGGCACGCAACACGTGTCTCCTCCTTCGGTTTCCCTTCCGTCCCGGCCGGGACGGAAGGAGTGACCTCCGGATACCTCGTCAAGGCTTCGGCATGCCTGCTCGCTGCGGACGCCGTACCCTACCGCCGTCCCGGCGGGCTCCAGTTGAACCGGGGCGGCCTTCGTTCCAGGAAGGCGGCGACCCCCTCCGCGGTGTCGCCGCCTTCCTGCGCCTGGCCGTTCCAGTGGGCGTCACGGTCGGTGCGCCCGTTCGCGAACTCCTTCGCCGCGGCCTGGGTCAGCTGCGAACGCGAGGCCAGGGTCGCGGTGAACTCCACGACCCGCCGGTCCAGTCCGTCCGCGGGCAGCACCTCGTCGACCAGCCCCGTACGCAGCGCCCGCGCGGCGTCGATCAGCTCGCCGGAGAACAGCAGGTACTTGGCGGCGGAGGGTCCCACCAGCGACACCAGCCGCCGGGTGGAGGAGGCCGGATAGACGATCCCGAGCCGGGCCGGGGTCACCCCGAACACCGCTCCCTCCTGCGCGAACCGCAGATCGCAGGCTGCCGCCAACTGTGCCCCGCCGCCGACGCAGTGTCCCCGGACCGCCGCGAGCGTCGGTTTGGGGAACGCGGCGAGCGCCTCCTCGGCCGCCACGGCGAGCCGCTGCGCCTCCCACGGCGATCCCTTGAGCGTGGAGATGTCGGCCCCGGCGCAGAACGTCCCTCCCTCGCCGGTGAGCACCAGCGCCCGCACCCCGGCGTCGTCCGCCAGCGCGTCGAGCAGCGGTGGCAGCGCGCGCCACATCGCGGTCGTCATGGCGTTGCGCTTCGCCGGATGGCGGATGACGACCGTGGCGACCGATTCGGTGACGCTGTGCGACAGCTGCGGCTCCATGCGCCGGATGCTATCCGCCCCGGTCGGGGCGCTGATCAGCAGGAGCGCGTGAAGCGTTACGCGACACCGGGGGCACGAGGCGGCCCGACTGAAGGGCGGCTTCAGCTGGCTCGCCGCACTCGGCGTGATCCTGGTCGTCGCCGGCCTCATCGGTCTCGTCTACACCGGCGTCGCCACTCTGACGACGATGGTGCTGTTCGGCTGGCTGCTGCTGATCGGCGGCGTGGTCTCGCTGCTGCACGCCGTCCAGGCCCGGCACAGCAACTTCTTCTGGCTCGCTGTGATCGTCGCGGCACTGAACATCGCGGCCGGCGTGGTGGTCCTGCGCACACCGGAGGCGGCGGCCGAGGCGCTGACCATGTTCGCCGCGCTGCTGTTCCTCACCGGCGGACTGTTCCGCCTGGTGGGCAGCATGGTGGTGCGCGGTCCGCAGTTCGGCGTGACGCTCCTGCAGGGTGTTCTGGGCCTCCTCCTGGGAATCCTGGTGCTGGTCACCTGGCCGGGCAGCAGCCAGTACGTGATCGGCGCCTTCCTCTCGCTCGCCCTGCTCTTCGACGGGCTCGGTCTGATCGCCACCGGCTACGGCGGGCGCAGGATCGTGGGCATGGTCTCCGACCGGCTGGCGGGCCCGGAGAGCACCGGGCCGGGCGCCAAACCTGTACAACCCGAATAGTCCACCGACGCGACACAGGGCAGACAGAAACAGTCCCGCAGCCACCCATGGCATACGTCAACGGTCAGAAACGCTCGATATCCGCTGACTTCTGTTCAGTGCCGCGGTGCGGCGCGCAGAGTTACCAACACTCGACGTGTGGTGACAATCGAGCGTGAGGATGGCGACCGGACGATGGACGACCAGGGGCGTGGGCCCGGCCCACGCCCGGAGGGCGGGGAGAGACCCACCGAGGCGGAGGCCGCACCACCGCGCTCGGCACCGCTGCCGTACGAAGGCGTCTGGCGGTTCACCGCTCCCGCTGTCGACGCCTCGGTCCCGCAGGCGCGCCACGCCGTACGGGACCTGCTGCTGCGCCAGGGGGTGCCGGTCGCCGACGTCGTCGTCCAGGGGTTGCTGCTGATCGTGTCGGAACTGGTCACCAACGCCGTACGGCACGCGGCACTGCTCTCCCCGATGCTCGCCGTCGAGGTCGCCGTCGGCGCCGAGTGGGTCCGGGTGTCCGTGGAGGACAACCACCCCTACCGCCCGACCGCCCTGGAGGCGGACCACGGTCGCACCGGCGGCCGCGGACTGCTCCTGGTGCGCGAGATCACCCGCGAGGCGAACGGCATGTGCGACGTCGAGCACACCGCGAGCGGCGGCAAGGTGATCTGGGCCGCCCTGCCGCTCAAGCACGCGCAGGTCTGACGGCCGCACGCGCACACGCTCCGACGGTCACCACCGACGGCAGGGGCCCGTCGCTCGAGCCCAGGCAGGCCCGACGTCCAAACGCAGGCGGAGCCGCGACCGGCCCCCGCGCGGTCACCAGCCCGCCGACGGTCCCGTCAGCTCCCGGACCGCCGGGCGGACAGCGTCCAGCACGGTCATGAACCACGCCGAGAAGGTGTCCTCGGCATGGCGCCGGGCCAGCTCGTCCGGGGTCACGAACGCCGTGGACGCCACCTCCTCGGGATCCGCACGCAGCGGTGCCTGCACCACGCCGACGAACAGGTGGTTGTACTCCTGCTCGACCAGACCGGAGGCCGGATCCGGGTGGTTGTAGCGCACCGTGCCCGCCTCGGCGAGCAGCGACGGGGACAGCCCCAGCTCCTCGAAGGTCCGCCGGGCCGCCGCCGCGAACGGCGCCTCACCGGGGTAGGGGTGCCCGCAGCAGGTGTTGGACCACACACCGGGGGAGTGGTACTTGCCCAGCGCCCGCTGCTGGATCAGCAGCCGCCCGTGCTCGTCGAAGAGGAACACCGAGAACGCCCGGTGCAGCTGCCCCGGGGGCTGATGGGCGGCGAGCTTCTCCGCGGTGCCGATCGTCACGCCGTCTTCGTCGACCAGCTCCAGCAGAATCGCCTCGGCGGCAGGGCTCGACGGGTTGTGCGTCGCGGTGGCAGGTGTGATCGGCATACCCATCCTTCATTCGGTCTTCGCACCCCAAGTCTGCCGCACGGATCCGGCACTCCCGGCACTCCCCCGCACCGCCCGCATGTCCCGCGGGAGGTCGGCCCGCGGTCGGCGCAGGCCGCGTACCGGAAGAGGGGCCCGGTGGACGATCTGCCCGGACCGGCGGCGGGAGAACCGCGAGGAGCGGGACGCCATGAGGGAAAGGACGTCGGTACGGGGGCGGAAGGATGCTCCCCCCAGCGTATGAATACCGGCCTCACGCCCCAGCGGCGCCTCCCGCCCCAGCCGCATCCCGCACTCACCGTCGTCATGTCATGTCATGTCATGTCACGGCGCCGCGTCACGCCACTCGGACGGCACCCGCAGCCGGGTGCCGTCTCAGTGGCAGAGCCGCGCCTCGTGCTCCGCGTGACCGCGCGGTTCCAGCTGGAAGGTGCAGTGCTCCACGTCGAAGTGGTCGCCCAGACAGCTCTGCAGCTCGTGCAGCATCTTCTCGTGCCCGATGGCACTGAGTGCCTCGGAGCTGACGACCACATGCGCGGAGAGCACCGGCATGCCCGAGGTGATGGTCCAGGCGTGCAGATCGTGCACGTCCTCGACGCCTTGCGTGCCCAGGATGTGCGCCCGGACCTGGGCCATGTCCACGCCCTTGGGCGCCGCCTCCAGCAGGACGTCCAGGGTCTCGCGCAGCAGCTTGAAGGCGCGGGGCACGATCAGCACGGCGATCACGAGGGAGGCGATCGGGTCGGCGGCCATCCAGCCGGTCGCCACGATGACCAGCGCCGAGACGATCACCGCGACCGAGCCGAACGCGTCGGCGGCCACCTCCAGGAACGCCCCGCGCACGTTCAGGCTCTCCTTCTGCCCGCGCATCAGCAGCGTCAGCGACACCAAGTTGGCGACCAGGCCGATCGCGCCGAAGACCAGCGTCAGCCCGCCCTCGGTGCCGGCCGGTGCGAGGAACCGCTGGATCGCCTCGTACAGCACGTAGCCGCCCACCCCGAGCAGCAGCAGACAGTTCGCGAGCGCCGCGAGTATCTCCGCGCGGGCGTAGCCGAAGGTGCGGCGCTCGCTCGGCGGGCGGTTCGCGAAATGGATCGCCAGCAGGGCCATGCCGAGCCCCAGCGCGTCCGTCGCCATGTGCGCCGCGTCGGCGACGAGGGCGAGCGAGTCGGCCAGCAGGCCGCCGATGATCTCGACGACCATGACACCGAGCGTGATCGCCAGCGCCGCCCGCAGCCTGCCGCGGTACGCCGCGCTCGCCGTACCGCCGGCGTGCGCGCCGTGTGCGTGCCCGTGATCGTGCCCAGCCCCCATGAAAGCCGTCCCTCCATGACTCGTCCGGCTCACAGTGAACTACGGGCAGGGGGTATCGGGCAACGTGGCACTGAACACCGTTGTCATGTGCCGTGACCTGCGGAAACGGTTCGCAGGTCAGGCATGCTCGGGGCGGTGCGCGCACCTCTTGGACAACCCGGCCGGCGGTGCCGGCCGGTCACGGGCGCGGGTGCCGCCGGGCGTCGGCCCGGTCTCACTGTGCGCATGGGTCAGGACACAGGGCGTGGCCTCCGTGATGAGATCCACATCGGGCTTGCCGTGCGCGACCGCCGGCGCGGGGAGCGTGGAGTGCCCGCCGTCACGGTGCCCGGCGCGGGGCGGGAGGGTCCTCGTCCTCCCGGCGGTACGGTACGGGCCGGGCCGCCCGCTCAGGGCCCCCGTCGGGCTGCCCGCGGACTTCGATGCGGACATTGCGCTGGTCAGAGGCTGACAACCCGCTCCCTGGTATCGATCGTGGCCTGCCTCGTACGCGTCCCGGGGCAACCGCTTTCACCGGCGACGGGGACCGACCCGGTGGCCCGGCCCGCGCCGGGCGGAGCCATACCGGGCGCTGCCCGGTATTCGCCTCAATGCCCCTTCTGGGTAGGCGGTTTGTGGGCCGACCCCGCTATCCCCGATGATGATCGCGGCAGGGACGCAGGTGAAACCACAACGATCCAACCGTCGAACAGGCGGTGAACGCGGGTTCAGGGACATCCGCTAACCTCAGCCGACATGCCGTCCGGAGGCCCCGTACGGGCGCCCCCCATCATGTACACGACCGGCGTGGACGCGTCGGCATCCAGGGAGTGAGATTCGGTTGTCGACCGCCATCCTCACCGGTCAGCCGGTTCCGGGTTCGTCGCTCGAGGCGGACCTGCGTTCCCTCGGCTTCGACGTGCGGATCGCGTCCGACACCGCGGCGGCCGAGACCCTGCTCGCCGAGGTGCCCACCGGACAGCGGGTCGCCGTCGTCGATGCCCGGTTCGTGGGTCATGAGCACGCGCTGCGCCTCGGCCTCACCGACCCCCGCTTCCCGCTCGCCGCGATCCCCGGTGCCGTCACCGCCCAGCCGGCCGCGCGCCAGGCTCTGACCCTCGCGATGGCCCGCGCGACCACCGCGGTCTCCGGGACCACCGCGGTCTCCGGGACCACCGCGGTCTCCGGGACCGCTGCCACCACCGAGGCCGAGACCGCCTCCGGCGAGACCGCCTCCGGCGGAACCCCGACGCCCGCCGGCACCACCCTCACCGGCACCTTCTCCGACCGCATCGTCGCCGCCCTGAGCGCCGACGGGAGCGACCCGCACCGCCCCGACCTCGGCAGCCTCGTCGCCACCGTCCCCGACGACCCGCAGGCCCGCAACGAGGCCCGGCAGGCCGTCGCCGCGGTGGACGACGAGGCCGTCCGGCTGAAGTCGGCCGTCAAGGCCCGTGACGGTTTCTTCACCACCTACTGCATCAGCCCGTACTCCCGCTACATCGCCCGCTGGTGCGCCCGGCGCGGACTGACCCCCAACCAGGTCACCACCGCCTCCCTGCTCACCGCGCTCATAGCGGCCGCCTGCGCCGCCACCGGCACCCGCACGGGCTTCGTCGCCGCCGGTGTCCTGCTCCTCGCCTCCTTCGTGCTGGACTGCACCGACGGCCAGCTCGCCCGCTACTCCCTGCAGTACTCCACCCTCGGCGCCTGGCTCGACGCCACCTTCGACCGGGCCAAGGAGTACGCCTACTACGCCGGCCTCGCCCTCGGCGCGGCCCGCGGTGGCGACGACGTATGGGCCCTCGCCCTCGGCGCGATGGTCCTGCAGACCTGCCGGCACGTCGTGGACTTCTCCTTCAACGAGGCGAACGCCGACAGTACGGCCGCCACCGCCGACACCAGTCCCACCGCCGCTCTCTCCGACAAGCTCGACAGCGTCGGATGGACGGTCTGGGTGCGCCGCATGATCGTCCTCCCGATCGGTGAACGCTGGGCGATGATCGCCGTTCTCACGGCCCTCACGACCCCCCGCATCACCTTCTACGCCCTGCTGATCGGCTGCGCCTTCGCGGCGACGTACACCACGGCCGGCCGTGTCCTGCGCTCCCTCACCCGTAAGGCACACAGGACCGACCGCGCGGCGCGCGCCCTCGCGGACCTCGCCGACACCGGACCGCTCGCCGAACGCCTCGCCGGGGCACTGCGGGCCACCGCGCGGCGCCTGCCAGGCTTCACCGCCCCCGCCGTCGCCCTGCTCGGCGGCGCCGCCGTCGTCGCCGCGGCCGCGCTGACCGGCTTCGGCGGACCGTGGCCCGTCCTCGCCGCCCTCCTGTACGTCCTGACCTCCGCCCTGGCCGTCGCCCGCCCTCTCAAGGGCCCCCTCGACTGGCTGGTCCCGCCGTTCCTCCGCGCCGCCGAGTACGGCACCGTCCTTGCACTGGCGGCCGACGCAGAGGTGAACGGAGCGCTTCCGGCGGCCTACGGGCTGGTGGCCGCCGTCGCCTACCATCACTACGACACGGTCTACCGCATCCGCGGCGACGCGGGCGCGCCCCCGCCCTGGCTGGTGCGGGCGATCGGAGGGCACGAGGGCCGCACCCTGGCGGTCGTCGTCCTGGCCGCCCTGCTCACCGCCTCGCAGTTCGCCGTCGCGCTCACGGTGCTCGCCGTGGCCGTGGCCCTGCTGGCGCTCGTCGAGAGCATCCGCTTCTGGGTGTCCGCCCACCGGGGCGGCGCACCCGCCGTACACGATGAAGGAGAACCCGCATGATCGGCCTCGTGCTGGCGGCCGGCGCCGGACGGCGTCTGCGCCCCTACACCGACACCCTGCCCAAGGCACTGGTGCCGGTGGGGCCCGAGGGAGTGGAGGGTGAACCGACGGTCCTGGACCTCACCCTCGGCAACTTCGCGGAGATCGGCCTGACCGAGGCCGCCGTCATCGTCGGCTACCGCAAGGAGGCCGTGTACGAGCGCAAGGCGGCCCTGGAGCAGAAGTACGGGATCCAGCTCACCCTCATCGACAACGACAAGGCCGAGGAGTGGAACAACGCCTACTCCCTGTGGTGCGGCCGTGACGCCCTCAAGGACGGCGTGATCCTCGCCAACGGCGACACCGTGCACCCGGTCTCCGTCGAGAAGACGCTGCTCGCCGCCCGCGGCGACGGCAAGCGGATCATCCTCGCCCTCGACACCGTGAAGTCCCTGGCGGACGAGGAGATGAAGGTCGTCGCCGAGCCCGGCAAGGGCATGACGCGGATCACCAAGCTCATGGACCCGGCCGAGGCCACCGGCGAGTACATCGGCGTCACCCTCATCGAGGGCGACGCCGCCCCCGCGCTGGCCGACGCGCTGAAGACCGTGTGGGAGACCGACCCGCAGCAGTTCTACGAGCACGGCTACCAGGAACTGGTGAACAACGGCTTCCGGATCGACGTGGCGCCCATCGGCGACGTCGACTGGGTGGAGATCGACAACCACGACGATCTCGCCCGTGGCCGGGAGATCGCATGCCTCTACTGACCCGGCTCATCCCCTCGCCGCTCGTCGTCGACATCCGCCCAGGTGCCCTCGACGACCTGGGCTACGTCCTCGCCGACGAACGCATCTCGCAGTCCGGCCGCCTCGCCGTCGCCGTCAGCGGCGGCTCCGGCGCCGACCTGCGCGCGCGGCTCTCCCCCTCGCTGCCCGGCGCCACCTGGTACGAGGTCGGCGGCGGCACCCTGGACGACGCGGTCCGGCTGGCCGGTGCCATGAAGGCCGGCCACTACGACGCGATCGTCGGACTCGGCGGCGGCAAGATCATCGACTGCGCCAAGTTCGCCGCGGCACGCGTCGGCCTCCCGCTGGTCGCCGTACCGACGAACCTCGCGCACGACGGCCTCTGCTCGCCCGTGGCCACCCTCGACAACGACGCGGGCCGCGGCTCGTACGGCGTGCCGAACCCGATCGCGGTCGTCATCGACCTCGACGTCATCCGGGAAGCCCCGGTGCGCTACGTGCGCGCCGGGATCGGCGACGCCATCTCCAACGTCTCCGCCATCGCCGACTGGGAACTGGCCTGCACGGTCAAGGGCGAGCGGATCGACGGGCTCGCCGCCGCCATGGCCCGACAGGCCGGGGAGTCCGTGCTGCGCCACCCCGGAGGCATCGGCGACAACGACTTCCTCCAGGTGCTCGCCGAGGCGCTGGTCCTCAGCGGCATCGCCATGTCGGTGTCGGGCGACTCGCGGCCGTCCTCCGGGGCCTGCCACGAGATCAACCACGCCTTCGACCTGCTCTACCCCCAGCGGGCCGCCGCCCACGGGGAGCAGTGCGGCCTGGGCGCCGCCTTCGCGATGTACCTGCGTGGCGCGCACGACGAGTCGGCCTACATGGCCGAAGTGCTGCGCCGGCACGGACTCCCGGTACTGCCTCAGGAGATCGGCTTCACGACGGAGGAGTTCGTCAAAGTCGTCGAATTCGCCCCCGAGACCCGTCCCGGCCGTTACACGATCCTCGAACATCTCGACCTGAAGACCGAACAGATCAAGGACGTCTACGCCGACTATGTCAAGGCCATCGGTAGCTGAACTCCGTCCGGTCGTCCACCCCGCGGGGGTGAAGGACCGGCGCAGCGGTGAGCACTGGATGGGACGCCTCTACATGCGTGAGGTGTCCCTGCGGGTGGACCGCTACCTGGTGAACACCAGGGTCACGCCCAACCAGCTCACGTATCTGATGACCGTCTTCGGCGTCCTCGCCGCCCCGGCCCTGCTGGTGCCGGGGATCACGGGCGCCGTCCTCGGCGTGGTCATGGTGCAGATGTACCTGCTCCTCGACTGCGTGGACGGCGAGGTGGCCCGCTGGAAGCAGCAGTTCTCGCTCAGCGGGGTCTATCTGGACCGGGTCGGCGCCTACCTGTGTGACGCGGCCGTCCTCGTCGGTCTCGGCCTGCGCGCCGCCGACCTGTGGGGTTCCGGCCGCATCGACTGGCTCTGGGCCTTCCTCGGTACCCTGGCCGCCCTCGGCGCCATCCTGATCAAGGCCGAGACCGACCTGGTCGGTGTGGCCCGCCACCAGGGCGGGCTGCCGCCGGTCAAGGACGCCGCCGCCGAGCCGCGCTCCTCCGGCATGGCGCTGGCCCGCCGGGCCGCCGGAGCCCTGAAGTTCCACCGGCTGATCCTCGGCATGGAGGCGTCCCTGCTGATCCTGGTCCTCGCGATCGTCGACGCCGCCCGGGGCGACCTGTTCTTCACCCGCCTGGGTGTCGCCGTCCTCGCCGGGATAGCCCTGCTGCAGACGCTGCTGCATTTGGTGTCCGTCCTCGCTTCCAGCAGGCTGAGGTGACCGCTGTGGGATCCTCCCTCAAGGTCGGCGCGGTGATCATCACCATGGGCAACCGCCCCGACGAGTTGCGCGCCCTGCTCGACTCGGTCGCCAAACAGGACGGCGACCCGGTCCGGGTCGTCGTCGTCGGCAACGGCTCGCCCGTCCCGGAGGTCCCCGACGGCGTGCGCACCGTCGAGCTGCCGGAGAACCTCGGCATCCCCGGCGGCCGCAACGTAGGCATCGAGGCGTTCGGCCCGGGCGGCCAGGACGTCGACATCCTGCTGTTCCTCGACGACGACGGCCTCCTGGCCCACCACGACACCGCCGAGCTGTGCCGCCAGGCGTTCGCCGCCGACCCGGAGCTCGGCATCATCAGCTTCCGCATCGCCGACCCGGACACCGGCAGCACCCAGCGCCGCCACGTGCCCCGGCTGCGCGCCGCCGACCCGATGCGCTCCTCCCGGGTGACCACCTTTCTCGGCGGCGCCAACGCCGTACGCACCCGGGTCTTCGCCGACGTCGGCGGGCTGCCCGGCGCGTTCTTCTACGCGCACGAGGAGACCGACCTGGCCTGGCGGGCCCTCGACGCGGGCTGGATGATCGACTACCGGTCCGACATGGTGCTGTACCACCCGGCCACCGCCCCCTCGCGGCACGCGGTCTACCACCGCATGGTCGCCCGCAACCGCGTCTGGCTGGCCCGTCGCAACCTTCCCGCGCCCCTGGTCCCCCTCTACCTGGGCGCCTGGATGCTGCTCACCCTGCTCCGCAGACCCTCCCGCCCGGCCCTCAATGCCTGGTTCGGCGGTTTCCGGGAGGGATGGAGCACCCCCTGCGGCCCGCGCCGGCCCATGAGGTGGCGTACGGTGTGGCGGCTGACCCGACTGGGCCGGCCCCCTGTCATCTGACAAGCTCGTGTCCGGAACATCGGGGCCGCACCCAGGCTCCCCGGCACATGCCGGGTCCGTACGGGCCCGCGCATCTCGAAGAGGGAAAGCTTCCATCAGTGAGTGAGACAACGCACGACGGCACGGTCGCGGTCAGCGCGCCCGCGCCGCCCGACGAGGGCCTCACGGCGGCCGAGCTCGCCGCCAAGTACGGGCTGACGGTGAGTGGTGCCCGGCCGTCGCTCGTCGAGTACGTCCGTCAGCTCTGGGCGCGGCGGCACTTCATCCTCGCCTTCTCCCGGGCGAAGCTGACCGCGCAGTACAGCCAGGCGAAGCTG
>NZ_JBHSOA010000046.1:0-4574 GCF_042655885.1 Streptomyces chlorus | reverse complement strand
GGTACACATCGTCATCGACCTCATCCACGTGCTCGAATACCTCTGGGACGCGGCCTGGTGCCTGCACGAGGCCGGCGACCCGGCCGCCGAAGCCTTCGTCGCGCGACACGCCCGCACCATCCTCGGCGGCGGCGCCGAACAGGTCGCGGCCGCCCTGCAGACAGCCGCCCGCACCGCCCAGCTGAAGAAGAAGCGACGCAAGGGCATCGACGACGCCATCGGCTACCTGCGCAACAAGGCCCCCTACCTGCACTACGACACCGCGCTGGAACGCGGCTGGCCCATCGCCACCGGAAGCATCGAAGGAGCCTGCCGCCACCTGGTCAAAGACCGGCTCGACATCACCGGGGCCCGCTGGGGACTCGCCGGCGCCGAGGCCGTACTCAAGCTCCGCGCACTACGCGCCAACGGCGACTTCGACACCTACTGGACCTGGCACGAGGAGCAGGAGTTCGCCCGCAACCACCAGGCCCGTTACCGCGACCACCTCACACTCGCGGCCTGATCGACAGCACCCTCATCGGATCTGCACCCATATCGAATAGACCAGTGGCCAATCTTCGAATGGCATTTGGTTGTTCACGGCCGTCTCGGCCGGCGCCGCGGCTGGGTCAGCCTGGCTTGACCGCCAGCGTCGCAAAATAGTTCGACATGTATTGGGCGGATGCGTTGGATTGGTCCGGTGCTTCTGCGAAGCCGGTGAGGACGAACCCCGCGGCGAGTTGCCCGCCGATCTGGTCGGTGAGGGTGTGACTATATTCAAGAGGGGCATCCGCGCCGAACTTCGTGGCGCGTTCCTCGGCGGAGTACTGCGTGACATCGCTGTAGGGCAGCTTGTGCACGACGACCAGCTCGCCGCGCTCGTCGAGGGCCTCGTGGTCGAACAAGTACACATCAGGGTTGAGGAAGCCCACGAGCAGAGTTCCGCCCGGTCGCAGGACGCGGAAGCACTCACGCCACACCGGTGCCAAGTCGGGTACAAATAGGTTCGAGACCGGGTGGAACACAACATCGAATGCTGCGTCGCCCAAGGCGCTGAGGTCGCGCATGTCACCCAGGACGGTGCGCAGCTCAAGTCCGTCGCGCGCCGCCACCATCTGGTCCTGGCCGAGCTGGCGGGGCGAGTTGTCGAACACGGTGACCCGCGCCCCCGCGGCGGCGAGGATCGGACCCTGCTGGCCACCGCCGGAGGCCAGGCACAACACGTCCTTGCCGGTCAGGTCCGTCGGCAGCCAGGAGCGGTCGACTGGCTCACGCCCGATGAGAACAATCGACCAGTCGCCCATGCGGGCGCGCTCGACATCCTCAGCACTCACCGGCCTCGACCACTCGTTGCCCTCCTGGACATACTTGTCCCAGGCTGCCCGATTATGGGCACCGGGGTCGACGACAAGGTCCTGCACGTTTAACTCCCTGCTACAGCCAAGCGGACATCAGCGGTACCGACAGTTCGGCGCCGCTAGCCAACACGATCACAGGAGCGGGCGTCGAGGTGCCCACGGGCTCGCCGGTGGTTGCGCAGCGGGTGGTAGGCGCTGGTTGACGGGGTTGCGGAAGCCGTAGGCGTCGTGGGCGACGGTCTTGATGACCCGGTTGGTGCCTTCGGAGCGAGTGCACAAGGCACTCGTCTGCGGCTACGCGATGCCGAACACCGAGCAGTCCCGGCGACGCTCTCGACTCGCTGTAGAAGTCGGGGCCAACTTGCTCGACCTAGCTTTCCGCGAGAGCACCGAAGGCGACCCCGAGATCCTCGCCGACGCCGCGCTCATGATGGACCTCTACCTCTTCGCACCGTCACAGACGAGCCGCCTCTACTCCTCTACCCCGCACGTCGCGGGGCGCCGAGTGGGTCGATCTGGACCCGACAACACTGATTCCGACAACTCACTTGCCTAGTGAAGGAGCTGGTTGTCGCCGTGGATGTAGCCGAGCGGCACCGGGCCGACGCGGCGCAGCTGGGCCGCGTAGTCGCGGACCAGCTGCTGCTCGCCTCCGGTGAGCCGGTCCCCGGCGCGGCCCAGGTACTTCTCCGCGCCGTCGGCCGCGGCCCCCAGAAACCCTTCGGCCTCCGCCCGGTCGCCGCGGTCGAGCTCACCGGCTTCGTGGAGCCGGGCGCACAGCATGCCGGCCTGCGCGTGTACGGCCCGCCACGCGGCGGAGGACAGACCCAGACCCGGCGCCGGAGCGCCCGGCGCGACCGTGAGCAGCAAGGCCAGGTCCTTCGCGCGGCTGTCGAGGAGCTGGGGAGCCCGGCTGTGCCCGAGCGTGGGAACGACGTGGCGGTAGGCCCTGGTCTCGCGGGCGAAGAACTTCGCCGAGGGCGAGGCCTTCACGTACCAGCGGGCCCCGCCCTCGCCGGCCAGCTCCCACACCCGGGAGCGGTGCCAGTCGTGCGAGGCGTCGCGTGCGAGCACGACCGGCCCGGTTCGCTGCTCCGCCCAGCGCTGCACTGTCGTGGGCAAGGGTTTCGTCTGGCTCATGCCGTGCTCCTCGCGCTCGGGTACGAAACGCACGGGGAACGGGAGGCAAGGTCGTCGGCAGCGGCGGGTGATGGGGGCACGGCTTCTCCTTCATGGGGCCCGTCCCGCCCAGGGGCGGGACGGGGCGAAGCGGATCAGCGGTCCTGCGACAGTTCCAGGAGTTCGGCGAAGGTTCCGCCGGCGTGGACAAGGTCGTCGTAGCGGCCCTGTTCGGTGATCCGGCCGTGCTCCATCACGACGATGTGGTCGGCAATCTTGGTGTTCTCCAGGCGATGCGTGACCACGATCGTGATGCGGTCCGCGGCGATGGCCTTGATCTGCTCGAAAATCTGGTGCTCACCGCGCGGATCCATCTGAGAAGTCGGCTCATCCAAGATCAACAACCCCGGACGCCGGTACAGGGCCCTCGAACAGGCCACGCGCTGCCACTGCCCGCCGGAAAGCTCCGAGCCGCCGAAGACATCGCGGGCCAGCAGGGTGTCCAGGCCCGCGGGGAGGTCATCGACGGCCTCACGCAGACCAACCGCGTCGATGGCCTCCCACACGGGAGCGTCGTCGTGCGTGCGGGGTTGGCCGAGGGTGACGTTCTCGCGGACCCGCAGCGGCCACTGCGCGAAGATCTGCGGCACCAGGCCGGTGTTCGCCCACACCGTGGCGGGGTCCACCTCGGCGAGGTCGGTGCCGTTCCACGTGACCCTGCCCTTGTCCGGCAGGTAGATCCCGGTCAGCAGCCGGGTGAGCGTGGACTTCCCCGAGCCGTTCGCGCCGACGATCGCGAGGATCTGACCGCGCCGCAGCGCCAGGGAGACACCGTCCACGGCGGGCTTGTCCTTGCCCGGGTACTGGTAGACGACCTCCTCAAGCCGGATCTCCTCGGTCGGCGCGGTGTGTACGTGGGTACCCCGCTTGGGGGCGCGGGCGGCGGCGTCGTCGAGGAAGGCCTGCATGTCGCCCAGGTACAGGCTGGTGTGGAAGACCGCGGCGCCGTTGATGACCACCTGGGACAGCGCGGCGAGCGTGGTCTGCACGGCGATGACCGCCGTCGCCGCGACCGCGAGTTCGATCCGGCCGGACACCGCCAGCCACGCCAGCGCACCCCAGGTCGCGACGAGGAAGACGCCGCCGACCAGCGCGGAGAGCAGGGCGATCCGCAGGGTCCGCGGCGCGGCGGCCAGGGTGCGCCGGTCACACCGGTCGGACAGGGCTCGGTACCAGTAGATGAGGTAATCCGTCATCGAGTTGGCGCGGACCTCGTCGCCGTACTTCGACTCGGTCGCCCACCAGCGCATCATGCCGCGCACGTTGCGGTCGGCGATGTTGGCGTAGTGGATCTCGTAGTCGACCCGGGCGGTCAGCACGGCGCCGACACCGGCCGGCAGCACCGCGAGCAGCAGCGGCGGCAGCATCCATGGGTTCAGCACCGACAGCACGCCACCGGCGGTGACCATGCGAATCAGCGCGGACAGGAACCGCTGAGCGTCGGTGACCATGACATGCGTGCGGATCACCCCCATCTCGGCTGCCTCGTGCCGGTCCGAGAAGCCGTCCTCCGCATATGCGGAGGCCTCGACCCGGCACACCGCCTCGACCAAGGCGGTGTCCGTCTCCGTGGTCAGCCGCGGGGTGATCCGCCGTTCGGCGTACGTGGCCACCGCTCCCGCCGCGCGTGCCAGGGCGGCGGCGAGCGCCACCACCAGCAGCGCCGGCAGGGCGCCGTGCAGCCGCTCGCCGGCAGTGCCGTCCCCGAGGACCGGTGCCATGGCGCGGGCGGTGGCGGCCAGCAGTACGGCGGCCGCGATGCCGGTGACCACCTGGCAGCCGATAAGGAGCTGCACGGCCCGCCGGTCGGTTCGCCATGACAGCCGGGCGATCCGGCCCAGGACGGCAGGGATCTGCGCGCACATCCGCCGGAAGGAAACCTCGGCGAGTGGATTGACGGAGTACTGCCCGCTGTAGGTGATCTCCGCGGGAGGTGGTGGCGCGGTGGTCTGCTGCTCGTTCGTGGCGGCCGAGGTCAACGTGGTCCCCCTAGACCCGTACTTCGCGGGTCGTTGATTCGTATGGTGTGACCGGTCCGGGGGTGTCCCCGGGCCG
>NZ_JBHSOA010000045.1:5277-43074 GCF_042655885.1 Streptomyces chlorus | reverse complement strand
CTCCGCACTGCCACGAGCAACCCTTCTCACCTGCACTGTTGCTTCGAGGCTATGACACCGCCCCCCTTCTACAAGGCGAACCGCGAGGCCGAAATGCGGGCCGCACACGCGCACTTCCAAGCTCACTTGGACAAGGAGATCGCCGCTGGACGCTGGACTCCGCCTGGGAGCCGTGAGGCCTGAGTGCCGCTCCTCATAGCACAGGTCGGCGCTTCGTTGAGAGAAGCGCCGACCTCGGGAGCCACCGCATGCCTTCCACTACCAACCGTGGAGCGGCAAGCTCACATCGCGTCGAGCAGGGCCGACCACGCCACCGGCCCAACCGTCAGCACAGGCCTGTACTCCAGCGCCTGCTTCGAGTCACGCACATGGACGGCGATGCTGTTGATGGCAACCTCGACGCACTCCCCGCCTTCCTCACTGCTGTAGCTGCTCTTGAACCAGCGCAGGCGGGTATTCGCTCCTGACACTTCTTTGTCGATGCTCACAGCTCTCCCAACAACTTCTCGACGTACGCGAACGATTCGCGAGGCGTCAGCGCCTGGGCACGCAGCGTTCCGTACTTGGCTTCCAGCGCCCGTACCGATTCCCGATCACTGTGCACCCGGCTGACGTTCTGCACCTCCACGTACGCGATCCTGCGCTCTCCCTTCGTCTCGATCAAGGTGAACGGACCGGCCATCCCTGCGTTCTCATCACGGTTCAGCGGCATGATCTGTACTTCGACGTGCCGCATGTGACTGACGAGCAACACCTGCTCCAGTTGCCCTCGCAGCACGTCACGTCCGCCGATTGGACGGCGCAGCACAGACTCATCGATGACGAAGCTCATCAGCGGAGGTGGCTTGCGGTGAAAGATCTCCTGTCGCGCCAGCCTTGCGGCAACCCGCTCATTGACGATCACGTCATCCAGCGGGGGCCGTAACACCCCGAACACCGCCCGCGCGTACTCCTCCGTCTGCAACAACCCCGGCACCGCCTGGTTGGCATACACATGCAGCTCGACCGCCTCCGCCTCCAACTTCGCCGCATCCCGGAAGAACGCCGGGTACCGCGCCCGTGCCACCTCCTCCTTCATCACCGCCAACAGCCCACCGGCCTCCAGCACCACGTCCGCCCGGTCGATGAACTCCGGTTTCGGGATGCGCCGCCCCAACTCCACCGAGGCGACCATGTCCTCGCCGTAACTGAGCTTCGCACCCAGCTCTGCCCGTGTCAGCCCCCGGCTCGTCCGCAGCAGCCGCAACTGCTGCCCGAAACACCGGAGGATGCCCGTCTCGCCCTCACTGTGAGCCGTCACCGGTGACCTCACCTCACCCACCTGTACAGAGGCGCCCGCGCGTCGTCCCGCCGCAGGCACCCGACCGTCACTCCCGGCTCACTCTATGGACACGCACCGTTGCTTTCGCACCACTTCGGGGCCGCTTCCCCCATACCGCGTACGGACGCCCCGCCCTCCCCCGTACAACACCCTGCCGTACAAGCGTCGCTGCTGGCAGCGAGCCCAACACCGCCGGCCCCTTTACCGAAGCCCTGCTCCTGACCTGTCGAGTCGTGGGATTCGAGTCCGTGAGCCCATGCCTTGGTTGCTACGAGGTCGGGGGCGGTGAACACACACCAAGGCGCCCGAACGGGGGCCGTCACGCTCCCCGTCCGGGTGCCTTGAGTTCGTAGGGCTGCCGGTCTTACCGGGTCAGCCGCAGGTCCCACCCTTCCGCGCCGCGGGTCAGGGTGAGGGTGTAGGCCTCGGGGGCGGGGCGGCCGGCGGACTCCCACGCGGTCAGCCAGTCGCGCAGGACGGCGAGGGACGGGGAGTCGGGGCGGTCGGCGAGGATCTGGCCGTCCTGCTGGAGGACGGCGGCTGTGGAGGCGGTGGAGTGCCCGATGGCCCACAGGCCGGGGCTCAGCCCTGCCATGGTGAGCTGCGGGTCGGCCTGGGCGGCGGCGAACGTCCGCCAGGACGGCCAGTCGAGCCGGCCTCCCTCGTACGGCTCGGTGTGCGCGTCCTTGGTCAGCCGGGTGAGCGCGGTGCGGGCGCCGGTGTTCCCGTGGTCGTCCGCGTCGCGCCAGGCGATGGAGATCCATGAGGGGCCGGGCACTCGGTTCTCCCAGTCCACCCACCGGCCCGGGAGGTCCAGGTTGTCCTTCGGCAAGGTCGTCGCCTCGATGTAGCCGCCGGTGAACACCGCCTCGACGGCCGGCTCGCCCTCGCGTACGCGGATCTTGGCGACGACGGTCATGTTGGGCACGGCCGCGATGGGCAGCGGGGCGACGATCAGGCCGTCGTCGGCGACCTGGTCCACCCATGCCTCGGGCAGCAGGGGCGGGGTGCACCAGGCCACCATCCGATCGTACGGGGCCCGCCCCGAAAAACCGGCGGTGCCGTCGGCGACGTGGCAGCGGATGTTGTGCACGCCGCGCTCGCTGTGGATCAGGCCCGCCCACCGCACCAGGTAAGCGTCGATGTCCAGGCTGGTGACGTGGCCGGAGTTGCCGACCAGCTCGGAGAGCAGGGCGCCGGAGTAGCCGGAGCCGGTGCCGAACTCGACGACGTTCATGCCCTCCTGGACGTCGAGCGTGGTGATCTCGCGGTGAATCACGACCGGGTTGGAGCGGTGCGGGGTGGCGCCGCGGCCGTCGTGGTGGGTGTAGTGGCGTTCGGGGACGGCTCGGGCGACATCGGCGACGGCGGTCACTGCTCACTCCTTCGAGGGACGTAAGGGCACTCGTATGCGACAACCGCTCCGGGCGGGTGAAGGACACGCTCCCGGCGGTTCGTTGGCGGGTCAGATCGTCAGCGCGGTGTGGTGGTGCCAGCCGGCGGCGGTGTACTCGCCCACGGGTCCGTGTCCGGGCAGTTCGGCCCAGGCGTGGTACTCCACCGGCGGCGGGGCGAAGCGAACTCCCAGGCACCAGTCGAGGCGGCACCCGAGCAGGGCGGCGGCGAGCACGGCGCCTAGGGAGGTCTCCATGCAGGCGGCCCGCCCGGGCCACCAGCGGGCTGTGTGCCGTACGGCGCCGACGAGGGCCTCGGACCGGGCAGAATCGAGCTCACGCCGGCCGAGGCGGCGGGCGAGGCGGGCGGCGGAGACCGTGTGCCGGAACGGCAGCCGCAGCAGCGTCAGGGCGAGCGCGAGGCCGACCGCGGCAGCCAGGCGCTCACCGTAGGTGCCGGTACGGACGGTGGAGTACGCCTCCATGCTGGTCATGACCGCCACCCCTTCCACCAGCGGCAGGACTGCCGGGCCGGTTCGGGGCCGTCGTGAGCGAGGCCCTGGGAGGTGAGCGTCACGGCAACCGTGCGGACGTCGGCTGCGGCCTGCCCGGCGGGGATGTCGTACCGCTCGGCGAGGCGGTCGGCGGCCTCCTCCTCGCTGGTGGAGGCGACCAGGAGCATCACGACGGCCGCTGCGGTCGGCGTCAGGTAGGACCAGCGACCGGTGCGTTCGCTGAGGATCGCGCCGCCCTCGTCGGTGAGTACCGGGTGGGTGCGCTCACGCAGCCTCCACACGGGGTGCCACCTCCTCCCACCATGGCGAGGTGGAGGCGGCGTGCTGCCGCAGCCAGACCTCGGCGGCCACCATCAGGTGTAGGGCGCCCTGGGCGGTGGGCTGCCCGGTGGCGGCCCGGGCGAGCGCGTCGGCGACCGGTGCTTCGGTGACGAGCCCGAGCGCGGCGAGCTGCGACGACGGGCCCAGCAGGTCCTTGAGGACGGGCCCGTTGTCGCACAGGCCCGTGTACGCGAGAGCGTTGAATCCGCCCTTGGTGGTGCGGGCGAGGACGAAGTCGGGCAGGACACCGCTGCCGGCGAACGCCGCGCCCAGCAGCGGCTTGTACGTGCCGGGAGCGCCGCGCTCGTCGGCGGGGACGGCGAGGCAGGCCCGGATCACCTCGTTGTCCAGGAACGGGGCGGCCAGCTCGATGCCGTGCCCGGCGAGCGCGAGGGTCCGCCACCCAGTGGTGTTCGCGCCGACCCGGGCGAGGTCCTGCCGGTCGAACCATTCCGCCAGTCGGGCCGGCGCGTCGGCGAGCGTGCCCGCGGCCGCGTCCAGGGCGGCGGAGAGCATCAGGCGGACTCCGTGGGTCATCCAGTCTGCCGAGGCCAGCAGCGGGGTCCAGGCGAGCGGGCGCTGGGCCTGGGGAATCCAGTCCCGCGCGGGCCGGCGCAGGTCGGCGGCCGTCTGCCACCAGGCCCCGGCCAGGTCGGTGCGCGAGGCCGGGCGGACGCGGGCGAGCACGGTGAAGGCGGAGGTGTGCCGCAGGCGGGCGTGGGCGAGGGCGTGCTGCAAAGCCCGGTGGTGGCGCCGCTCGCGCAGCAGGTCCGCGAGGTACGACGAGGGGGCGGAGAGCACGGCGTCCCCGGCCGCGCCGGTGAAGTGCACCCCCGGCCCCGGGGTGTGGGCGACGACCGTGTCCAGGACGGCCCGCTTGATGGAGGCGGTGACCACGTACGCGTTCGGGGCATCGGTCATCGGCAGCCCGGACAGGTCGTCAAGGCCCGCGTAGTACACGGTGCCGGCAGCGCCGGGGACCGTATGGTGGGCCAGGTTCGGCACGGTGGCCGCAGTACGGAGCGCGAACGCGAGGTCGTCGTCACGCAGGCGTTCGTCGGCGAACGTCACCGTGGCCACCGGCACGCGCTGGGCGGCAAGGCAGGCGAGCGTGGTGGAGTCCAGCCCCGCCAGGTCCGCGCTGACCGGCCGGTCGTCGACCCGGGCGGCGAGTCCGGCCGCGGCCTCCTCCTCGTCACCGCCGTGGCCGACGACTGGGGCGTCATCGACCGCCGCTCCGGCCCCGGCAAGACGGTGTGGGCCGTGCTGGAGACGACGTCGGGCAGTCGGTCGCGCACTCTCCAGCAGGCACCTGTGGCAGCCCCATGCCGGCCTGCCGACGAGCCCGTCGCCACGCGGTACCTCCCAGAGGAAGAGCAACGAACGGCAACAAATCAAGCCAAACGACCAGCGGTTCCCGTCGGCTGATCAAACGTCGAAGGCTGGAGTCACCTCGCGTGGCTTTGGCCTTTCGCGTGTGCGTGGCTGCCCCGCCCCGGGCGCCCGACTCGAAACGATCTTTTTCGGCGAAGAGGTGATCTTCTTCGGCAAAACAGACATGCCTCTGGTACAACCCTTCCGCCCCATGCGGCGTCAAACAAGGCACTGGACATAGGAACCGGACCTATCCGGACATCCCCCCCACGCCCCCGAGCCAGCCGGTCGTACCTGAGCCAAGGAGCCGTTCATGCGCAAGCACCGCTCGGCCGCCGTCGCGGCGGCATCGTTTCTCCTCGTGACGGGCGCGGTCATCGCGACCGCTCCGAGCGCCTACGCCGGAACACCCGGCGGAACACACGCCAACGACCGCAACACCGACTTCAACGGCGACGGATACGACGACGTGCTCATCGGCGCCCCCGGGGCGACGGTCGGCGGGCGCAAGGGCGCCGGCATGGTGACCGTGCAGTACGGCGGACCCAAGGGCATCGGCACGACCAGGGGCAAGGCCTTCAGCCAGAACTCCACGGGCGTCCCCGGCGCCGCCGAGACCGGTGACAACTTCGGCAAGTCGCTGGCCACCGGCGACCTCGACGGCGACGGCTACGACGACGCGATCATCGGTATCCCCGGCGAGGACCTCGGCGCCGTCGCCAACGCGGGCGCCGCGGTCGTCCTGTGGGGCACGCCGAAAGGCCTCACCGGATCGGCCGGCAACTGGCTGCAGTCCGACGACCTCACCACGGGCGGCAGGTTCGGCGCCTCGCTCGCCGCGGCCCGCTTCGACGACACCACTCCCGGCGACTCCCTCGCCGTCATGGACTCGGTCGGGCTGACGGTCTACACCTTCGAGCCCTCCCCCCAGCCCACCGCCAAGAGCGCGGACGCGCAGGCGCGGCGGCCGGTGCAGAAGTCGCGCACCACGCTCACCTCACCCCCGCGTAAGACGCTCAGCAAGGCCTCCGCCGCCAACGCGCCGGGCATCCGGCCCAAGTCGATGACCACGGGCGACTACGACAACAACGGCTTCGCCGACCTGGTCGTCTCCGGCACCAGCGTGGGCGCCGAGCCGGGCCACGGCTGGTCGTACATCCTGCCCGGCACCGCGTCGAACGACGAGCCGCCGCCGATCACCGCGGTGCGCGGCGGCCCGGTCGTCGCGTCCGGCGACATCAACCGCGACGGCTACGACGACCTGGTCACCGGCGAGCCGCACAGCCCGGACGACGGCGGCGAGAACATGACCGGCGGCGTGGTCGGCGTCTACTACGGCAGTGCGGACGGGGCGGCCGGCCGGGAAGGGCCGGGCACCCCTCCCGTGTGGTGGACCCAGAACTCGGCGGGCGTGCCGGGTACGAACGAGCGGGGCGACGGCTTCGGCACCGACCTCTCCGTCGGCGACAGCAACCGCGACGGATACGCGGACGTGGCGATCGGTGTCGCGGGCGAGGACATCGGCGCCGTCGCCGACGCGGGCGCCGTCACGGTCCTGCGCGGCTCGGCCAAGGGCATGACGTCCACCGGCGCACTGTCCGTGAACCAGGGCACCGCGAAGGTCCCGGGCACCGTCGAGAAGGGCGACAAGTTCGGCGGCCAGGTCTCCTTCACCGACCCGAACAACGACGGCCGCTTCGGCCTGCTCGCCTCGGCACCCGGTGAGAACACGAACGACGGCTACGTCTGGGTGTTCTCCGCGGGCCGCTCGGGCCTGACCACCTCCGGCTCCTGGAACTACGGCCCGCGCGCGTTCGGCGGCCTGCCGACGGACGCGCTGTACGGGGCGGCGATCGACGACTAGGGAGTGCCGGGACAGTTACCGGCTCGGTGCGTTATCGGCGGGCGTTGATACTGCTGGCGTCCGCCGGCGGAAACCGGGTGCCGGTGATCGCCCGGCTGGTCCAGGCCGACGAGGGCCTCGGCCGGGACTTCCACGTCCGGCTCACCACCGCGGCAAGCGGTAATCGGCTGCGCTTCGAGGTCTCCGGCACCCGCGGCCGGCTCGGCGGACGGGCCAAGAGGACCCGAAGGCCCGCGCCGCCGCCGCCAACGACGAGGCCAACTTCGTTCGGGATCGTCTTCGACAAGAAGTTCGAGGAGAGCATGATGGACCACGTGTCCACCATCGACACCCTCCGCAAGCGGTACTTCGACGCCGCCCGCGAGTTCAAGTTCAACCCGGACCGCAGCGCTCACCGCGCGGCCTGGCGGATGATCCGGAGTGAGGAAGGTCTGGACGACTTCTGAGACAGAAGGAGGGGCCCGGCGCGCGCCGGGCCCCTCCGTTCGTACATCCGCCGCCGGTCAGCGCCCGGCGGTCATCTCCACGAACCCGGCCCATGCCTCTGCGCCAACGGCAAGGACAGGACCTCTAGTTCGCTTCGAATCCCGGATCAGCACCTCTCCGTGCGCCTCGGCGATCTCGACGCATTCACCGCCCTCGGCACCGCTGTAACTGCTCTTGAACCACGTGGCCTCCGACGAAGGAGGGAACGACTCACCCGTGTTCATAGCTCTCCCAGCACCTTCTCTACAAATCCCAGGGACTCTCTCGGGGCGAGAGCCTGGCTTCGGATGATCCCATAACGTGCCGAGATGGCTCGCACTTCATCCCGGTCAGTGACCAGGATGCTGCGCCCCTGGACCTCCAGGTAAGCGATCTGGTCGCCCTTCTTCGGCGTGATGAGCGTGAAGGGGCCGTCGACACCGGCGTTGTCCTCACGGTCATTCGGCATGACCTGGATCTCCACGTTGCGCTTGTGCCCGATCAGCAGGATGTTCTCCAGGACCCCTCTCAGCACCTCGGTACCGCCGAACGGCTTGTGCAGCACCGCTTCTTCGATCACGAAGCTCGTCAGCGGCGACGGCCAGTCACCGAAGACCTCTTGGCGCGACAGACGTGCGGTCACACGCTGTTCGATCGTCACCTCATCCAGCAACGGGCGCCGCATTGCGAGCAGAGCACGGGTGTACTCCTCGGTCTGCAGGAGTCCCGGTACCGCCTGCATCGCATACAGGAACAGCTCAACCGCGTCCGCTTCCAGACGCGCCGCATCCCGGAAGAACGCCGGATATTGAGCCTTCCCCACTTCCTCCTTCAGTGCCGTGAGCAACCCCCCAGCCCCCAACACCTCATCCGCCTTCTCGATGAACCTCGCCTGCGGAATCCGCCGCCCCTGCTCGAAGGACGCCACCGTGTCAGCCGAGTAGCCCGTCCGCTTGCCGAACTCCGGTCGCTCCAGGCCCGCCCGGATGCGCAGCAGCTTCAACTGCCGTCCGAACGCGGTCACGACCCCCGCCCCCGGTTCGTCCCCGGGCCTGCGGCTCCCGCTCCCCTGCCCCTGGCCGCCCTGTACCGGCACCGCCGCCTGTCCCTGACCAGCCTCTTCGTCGCGCACCGTCGTCATGTCTCACGCCTCTCCCCGTACCGTTCCGTACACCGCCGGGTGCCGCCGCGTACGAAGGGGCCGCGTCGGCGCGTCACCACTGGTCACGCTAGGCCACGGCGCGAAACCGTGAGTACATGACCGCCACACGACCACCCGTCCCGGTGAACCGGTTCGCGAGGCGCTTCGGCCCGGCCCCGCGCGGCGCCCGGCCGGCCCGTACGGCTCGGCGAGGAGAACCGGAACGGGGGGGTGAAGCTCCTCGCCACCGAGTTGACCACGAGCGCCGTGAGGCGGCCGGCGCCCGAAAGAAACCACACCCTTCCCGCCCACCAGGAGGCATCCATGTTCGCCCACTCCGATCGGCTCCCCACCGGGACGCCGCTGCCCGACGGCATCAGCACCCCCGCGCCGTGGGGGCTGCGCCGCATGGCGCCGTACCCGGCCTTCGCCCCCTCGTACGCCCACGTCGAGCTGGACCCGGCCACCCAGACCGGCCGCTGCTTCGACGCCGCCGGACAGGTCATGGAGATGCCCGGCCACGGAACCAGCACCGGCACCAAACCCGCGACCAACAACGGCAATTCCTCCGCAGGAACATTCCCCACCCTCGGGTCATGCCTTCCCATCGGGATAATGGCCGCCGAACGACGCCTCGGGCCGCCCGGGAGCCGGTCAGCCGTGCAGCCAGATCCGCAGCGGGCCGACCGGCTCGAAGCCATGGCGCACGGCGACCGCCAGGTCATCGCCGTGCTCATAGCCGACCACCGGCAGAGTGGGGAACAGCCAGTGCACAGCATCCAGTACGACCGGCCAGGCCACGTCAGGGCCGCCGTCGAGTGCGAAGACGTTGGAGATTCCGATCACCTGGTCGCTGAGGCTCGCCACCGCTCCGGCAACCACCCCGCCGTCGGCGGAGTGCCCGGCGAGCACGAACGTGGCGGGGTCATCGAGCAGTTCGGGTCGGAAGAGGTCCGCATTTCCGTCTCCGGCGTCCCAGGCGAGCGCCCATGCGCGCAGCGTGTCCGGGTCGCCCGCCACGTCCCAGGCGAGATCCGGCGTGGTGGCGGGCGCACTCGCCGGACGGTGGATCCACTGCGCCTCGAACAGCACCTGGAAGCCAGCCTCCGTCAGGTCGAGGTCGGCGAAGCTGTCCTTGACGGAGGCGCCAGGCGCGGCGGTGTCGATCCGGGCCACCAGCGCGACCGGGTCGGCCCCTGACACCAGCGTCACCGCGTCGGGGTAGTACAGCGGCGTTCGGACCGGGGCGGTCCATGCCTCTTCCCCGAATTCGCCCGCCAAGCCGTGCGATCGGCTCATCACTGCGCACCACTCGGCGTTGTTGCGGGCGGCGGCCCGGAATAGGAGTTGCTTTGGCGTCGTCACGAGTACGGATCATGGCTCGTCGCGGCCCGGCCGGGCGAACGCTTTTCTCCTGCCCGCAGGACGGATGTCTCCCCGGGGATGGGCCAGTTCCCGGGGAGTAACGTGATCGTCTACAGGCCGCGGCCATTGGTGCCCCCGGCCGCAGGAGCGGGGGCACCCTCGCCAGCCGCCTACCGGTCCAGCCAGCCACCCGATCCGACCGCACCGCCACATGGCGAACATGCACGTCACGTGAAACAGCAGGTCAACGCCATAAAACTGGCTACCGCGGTCGGAGAACCGGAGTGCAATCCCTCCGGGCAATGGGCGTGGCTGGAACCGGAGACCGGGCTGCCGATGGCGGCGGCGATGGCGGATCTCCTGGAGAGGAAGACAGCATGAACGACAAGGAGCTGAGGGCACGGCTCGTCGAGCGACTGACCGCCGGCGGCCACCTGCGGACCGGGCCCTGGCGGGAGGCCGTGTCCGCGGTCCCGCGCCACGCGTTCCTGCGCGACGGCTTCTTCCAACAGGTCGACGGCTCGACGCCCACCGCCTGGGCCCCGGTCATGCCGGACGATCCGCGGTGGCCGGCGGCCTGTTACGACGATGCCTCCCTGGTGACGCAGGTCGCCGGGACCGTCGTGCCCGGGGACGTCCGCGGGGAGATCATGCGTGCCCCCACCTCGTCCAGCACCATGCCCGGCCTGGTCGTGCGCATGCTCGAGGACCTCCAGGTCGACGCCGGCCACCGCGTCCTGGAGATCGGCACCGGCACCGGCTACTCCACCGCCCTGATGTGTCACCGGCTCGGCGACGACGCGGTGACCTCCGTCGAGGTCGACGCGGACGTGTCCCTCCGCGCCCGCGCCGCCCTGGGACACTGCGGGTTCGCCCCGGACCTGATCGTCGGCGACGGCCTTGCCGGGTAAAAGGGCGGGGCTCCCTACGACCGGGTGATCGCCACCTGCGGGCTCCTCACCGTCCCCCGCGAGCTGATCGAGCAGACCCGTCCCGGCGGGATCATGCTCGTCGCCCTCTGCGGTTGGCTGTACTCCTCCGAACTGGCCCGGCTCACGGTCCACGAGGACGGCACGGCATCCGGCCGCCTCCTCAGCGGGCAGATCTCCTTCATGCTCGCCAGGCCCCACCTGCCGCCGCCGCTGGGACTGCTCCCCGACCTCGACGAGGGCGACGAACGGCAAGCGGTCTTCGGCGCCGACGCGATCGACGACTGGACCACCCGGTTCGTCGCCCAACTCGCCGCACCCCGCATTCAGTGCGTCGGCCTCACCCGCGGCGGCCGCACGGAGCACCTGTTCCTCGACGTCGACACCGGCGCCTGGGCCGTGCTGTGGGAGCACGACGGCCGGTGGACGGTCCGGCAGAACGGGCCGTCCCGCATCTGGGACACCGTCGAGGCACACATCACCCAGTGGCGCGGCGCCGGAGCGCCATCGTTGGAGAAGTTCGAGATCACCGTCACCTCCGAACAGCCGTCGATCACCTGGCCCGGCCGCTGACCTGTATCTCACGCATCCACTCCGCCCCACGAGCACTACGGAGACGAGGCCACCGCCCGGGCCGGCGAACCACGCGACGACGAGGCTGCCGGGGGCCGTGACGAGGAGCGGGAAGATGAGCGCCATCGCCTCGCCGGAGTCGTCGGTCGCGATCGTCACCACCGCCCACACGAGCACGGCCACGCAGAGCACGAGGTAGGCGAGCGCGACGAGGCCGACGCGGTCGCGCAGCCGGCGCAGGAGGGACGGGCGGGAGTCCACGACGGTACCGGTCATGGGTGCACTCCTGGAACGGGTCGAGCGGTCAGAGACGGGTGCCGGGCGGGTTCGGGCGGGCGAGGCCGAGATCGTAGGCGAGGATCGTCGCCTGGACGCGGTCCCGCAGGCCGAGCTTCCGCAGCAGCGCGTTGACGTGGGACTTCACGGTGCCGACGGTGATGCCGAGCCGCTCGGCGATCTCCCCGTTGGTGAGGCCGGAGGCGACCAGGGTGAGGACGGTGCGCTGGCTGCCGGTCAGGCTGTCCAGCCCGGGGGAGCTGCCCGCCGGGACCGCGGGGCCCCGTCCGGACGCGTAGTGGCCGATGAGGCGGCGGGTCGCGGACGGCGCGAGGACGCTCTCCCCCGTCGCCACCACCCGGATTCCCCGGAGCAGTTCGGCGGGGTGGACGTCCTTGAGGAGGAAGCCCGACGCGCCGGCGCGCAGCGCGTCGAAGACGTAGACGTCAAGGTCGAAGGTGGTCAGGACCAGGACCTTGGGCGCGTCCTCGCGGCCGGTGATGATGCGGGTGGCGGCGATGCCGTCCAGTTCGGGCATGCGGACGTCCATGACGACCACGTCGGGCGACAGTTCCCGGGCGAGCCGTACCGCGGCGGCGCCGTCGGCGGCCTCACCGACGACCGTCATGTCCTCCTCGGCGTCGATCACGGCGGCGAATCCCGCCCGCACAATGCCCTGGTCGTCGACGACCAGCACGTCGAGGCTCATCGTTGTCCCTCCTCGATGTCCGGCGCGCCCGCGAGGGGCAGCCGGATCCGTACGGTGCCCCGGGGGCCGGTGGTCAGCGTGCCGCCGAGTGCGGTCACCCGAGTGGCCAGCCGCTCGTCGGCGGCCGTGTCCGCGGTGTCGGGCACTCCGGTGGCGGTGAGCGTCAATGTATCTGCGTCCGCGTCCAGTTCAACGACGGCGGGTTCCTCCCCGCCGGTGGCCAGAACCGTCTCGGCGGCGTGGTAGGCGGCCAGGTCGACGGCGGTGGGAAGACGTGCCGGTACGCGGTCGGTCAGCCGTATCTCGATGTCGCGTCCGGTGGCGCGGAGCTGATGGGCGAGCAGGTCGAGCGCCTGCAGGGTGGGCTGGGGCCGCAGGGCGGGCTCCGCCTCCCCGTCGCGGACCGCGTCGAGCAGGGCGCGCATCGCGGCCAGGGCCTCGCGGGCGCGGTCGGCGGTCGCGTCGAGGCGGCCCGCCTCCGCCTCCGCGACCATGTCGGCGGTGCGGGAGAGGACGGTGGTCTCCAGTCCGGCGGCGATCCTGCGACGCTCGGCCCACGCGTCCCGGACGGCCTCCTCGGTCCACGTGACGAGCCGGTCCTGGTGGGCGCCCCGGGCGGCCCGCTCGCGCCGGCCGCGCCGGGTCCCGGCCCAGCGGCTCGCGCCGGCCACCAGAGCCGTCGCGGCCGTCGTCCCGGCGACGACCGCCACGACGGGGAGTGTGGTGCCCCGGTCCAGGACCGCCGCCGTGGCGGCCCCCGCGTGCACGGCCACGGCGGCGACCGGGAGAACCGGGCGCCTCACCGGCCAGGTGGCGGGCGGAGTCAGGCGCGAGCGGGTGCCGGTGCCCACGGCGGACGGACCGGCGGTGTCCGCTGCCCGCGCGTGCGGGGGACGGATCTCGACGAACCGGTCGCGCAGCCGCTCGACGACCCGCGCGTCCGTGTGCGGGGGGCGGGCTCCGGCGCGGGACGGGGCGGCAGCCCTCCGGGCGGCGTCCGCCACGAGCGCCGCGCAGGTGGCCGGCAGGCTCAGTGCGAGAGGGAGCAGCACCGGGCCGGTGTAGTGGCCCGCGGACATCGCCACCGGCCAGAGCGGGACCAGGGCGAGCAGGGCACCCCGGGCCGCGCGGGGCGACCTGCGCAGCCACAGCAGGGCGACCGCCTGGGCCACGGCGAGCAGCCCGAAGAACACGCCCGCGGGCACCGTCGCACCGGGCTGCACCTCCTCCCGGTGGAGCACCAGCATCGGCAGCATCGGCTGGACGACCAGGCCGAACGCGGCCGTCAGCTGCGCCAGGCGGTAATCGCGCGGGACGGAACGTTCCACCGGGGCTCCGGTCCGGCCCGGCAGTGCCGCGCGCACCTCCCAACCGCCCTCCGCCGTGGGGCCGGTGACGAGGGTGCCGCCCGCCTCACGGGCCCGCGACCGCAAGAAGCCCTGGCCGCGTCCGCCGCCGAGTCCCGCGCCGTGCGCCGCCGCACCGGCCGGCGGTGCCGAGCTGGTGACCACGACGTCGGTGCCGGTGTCGCCGTACCGGACGCGCACCGTCGTCCGCGCGCCGGGGGCGTGCCGCGCCACGTTGGTCAGCGCCTCGCGCACGATGCCGTACGCCGCGTCCGCGACGGCGCCGTCCGGCAGCGGGTCGATCTCACAGTCGACCCGCTGGTCCAGGCGCCGGAAGCCCGCGACCAGATCCTGCAGCCGCTCCTCCGGTGAGGGAACGTCCTCGCGGGAGGGCGCCGGGGCCCGTACGGCACTGAGCGCGCGGGTGACCTCGCGACCGGTGCCGACGGCGAAGTCCAGCGCCTCCTCCACGAGTTCGGGGCGGCGGTCGCGCAGCCCGAGCGCAGCTCCCGCCGTGACGACCACGGCGGTCAGATGGTGAGCGCTGACGTCGTGCAGCTCCCGTTCCATGCGCCGCCGTTCGACCGCCGGCAGGCGGTGGCGCTCGGCCTCCGTACGCTGCCGCAACCGCTCGGCGGCGCGGCGCGCACGGCGGGCCCGGCGTACGCGGACACCGGCGCCGCACGCGGCGGCGTACAGCAGCGCCGTCAGGGCGAGGTGGAGGCCGTCGCGGCTGCTGATCCCGTGCAGGCTGACGTTGTACAGCGGCTGCCAGACGGTGAGCGTCAGGACGCACAGCACCGCGGTGAAGGCGTCCCGCCGGGCCGCCACCGTGAACAGAGCCAGCCCCACCCCGGCCGTGCCGAGCACCGCCGTCGCCCCGGCGGGCAGCGGGCCGGCGCCCAGCGCGCAGGCGGCGACGACCACGAGGAGGGCGACCACCGGACGGTTGCGGCGCAGGACGAGCGCGGCCGTCACCACCACGGCGACGAGCACCGCCACCAGGAGGGCGCCCGCGGACGGGACCGTCCCGCGCACCAGCGCCGCCCCCGGCCACACCAGGGCCTGGGCACAGATCAGCAGGACCGGGAGAAACCGGTCGTCGGTTCGGTTCATGGCTGAACAAGGCTATGACCGCGGACGAGGGGCCCGGCTCCCGCTGAAGGCGGATTCCCGTCTCTTACCTGGGTTGCAGATGCTCTGCCCGCGGTTCCATCCGCAGGTCATCCCGCAGGGCGACGACCGTGCCGTGTGCCCGGACCTAGGCTCGATCACATCGAGAAGACGGCCGACCACCGCCTCCCCGAGAACGTCCCACCAGCGCCTTCGCCGCGTTCAGCGGTCCTTGCCCGCCGTACACGCCGTACCCGGGTGAGCGGGCGCGTCCGATTCTCCACCGCACACGATCCCAGGGGGATTTCCCATGTCCGAGCGCATTATTCCCGCCTCGCCCGCCCGAACCCGCCCGGCACCCGTCTCTGACCGCTCGACCCGTTCCAGGAGTGCACCCATGACCGGTACCGTCGTGGACTCCCGCCCGTCCCTCCTGCGCCGGCTGCGCGACCGCGTCGGCCTCGTCGCGCTCGCCTACCTCGTGCTCTGCGCGGCCGTGCTCGTGTGGGCGGTGGTGACGATCGCGACCGACGACTCCGGCGAGGCGATGGCGCTCATCTTCCCGCTCCTCGTCACGGCCCCCGGCAGCCTCGTCGTCTTTGTACTGCCGGAACACGGCTCGATGTTCTTCGCCTCGCTCGTCCTCGGGGCCGCGGTCAACGCCGCGATCATCAGCTGGTGCACCAGCGTCCTGCGCCGGGGGCGCCCGGACCCGGAGTCCTGATGCCGCTCCCGGGTGCGAGGGCGGGCGGTCGCCCGACCGGAGGAGGGGGGAGCGGGTGCCACGCGTCACTCCGAGCGGGTGATCACTCAGGGCCCTTCCCGCGGTCCTGACAGCCAGACGGCTCGTCCGGGGTGACCTCCCCGGTGTCCACGGCGGGCCGGCGACCTGCGGCACCAGACCGTGTCGTCCGGGGAGAGGAACGCAGCCGACATGACCGGATCCGTGAAAGGCCCCGTCGGCTGCTTCCCGTCCATCGAGAAGAAGTAGGGCCGTCCGATCGAGGAATGGAAGGAACTCATCCGTTCCTCGCCGCTGACGCGGCACGTGGAACGTCGCCTGCGGGTTCGAAGAACCTCAAGCCGTAGTGAGTGCGGGCCTGGAAGAAGAGGGACGAAGCGAACCGTTCTGATGGTGCTCCGATCCACGCTGCAGAACTGGTGCTCGCCTTCCGTGACGGACACCAAGCACCACTTGGGTGACATGCTGCGGGGAGGGTCGCGCAGGTCCACCTGGATCAGCAGGCCGGTCCGGCCTCGCCGGCGGGCCCTGCGGATGAGGTAGCGAGAGCGCCACTTCAACCGGCCGTCGAAGACCCTGTCCACCTGCACCACAACGTCTCCCACGCTTCCCCCGTCTGCTAGCCGGTCAGGCCACCGATCGCCCAGGCCGGCACGGACGTGCTGGAACCAGAAGCGCCCCGACCGACAGCGTGACCCGACAGAACCCTGCCGGGAACAGCGGTGCCGAGCCCGCTGGAGTGTCGACTCGTGAAGGGGGCGAACGAGTTCGTGGTGCTCAAGCAGCACATCGCCGGTTCGCAACCCCCGCTGGGGCCTGTCCCTTTTACTTCACGTCGATCGGGCCATGTGCGAGGGTAGCGGTCATGCCGCGTCTTGGTCACCACCTCCGATCCTTCAGGTTCACGTTCGGGTTTGCACCGACGTGCTTCACGGCATGCCGGGAGACAGGTGACCCGGCTCTGGAGCACGCCTTGGCGGATAAGGCGACCTTCTGCGGCATCCCTCTGCGTCAGGTGACGCTCTACCGGGGTCTGTTCGTCGCGAAGAGGTCCGGAAGGTGCTCGGACTGCCGGGCGCAGGCAGTCGACGCCGCGACCAGGCCCTGAGTCAGACATCCCCTGGCAAGTGGGCGACCTCAGCTTTCCGTGGTCGCGTCCAGATCAAGGCGGCTGCGAGGTGGAGTGCGCTCTCGTAGGCGAGGGCGAACTTGTCCGCCGGAGCCCACCAGCTCGACCGGCCATGAGACGGCCGGCTCACGACGGCAACAAGCTCACATCGCCCCAAGCAACGCCGACCACGCCGCCGGACCGACCCTCAGCACAGGGCCATTCTCCACCGCCTGCTTCGAGTCCCGCACATGAACGGCACCGGCAGCGACAGCGACCTCCACGCACTCGCCACCCTCGCCACTGCTGTAGGTGCTCTTGCGCCAGCTCAGTTCACTGTTCGCCTTAGTCGTCCACGGCGTTCATCTCTCTCCCAGTAGCTTCTCGATCAGCTGCAACGACTCACGCGGCGTCAACGCCTGTGCCCGGAGGATGCCGTACTGCTCTTCGTGCTCACGCACCGAACTCCGCTCGTGGAGCAGGCGGCTCTCCTTCTGCACCTCCACATAGGCGATCCTCTGGCCTTTGACCGTCTCGATCAAGGTGAACGGCCCTGCCAACGCAGCATGTTCGCTGACCTCGGTCGGCATGATCTGCATCTCGACGTTCCGGCTCTGCCCTCGAAGGCAGATGTTCTCCAACTGCCCGCGCCAGACGTCCCATCCGCCGATCGGCCGCCGCAGTACCGACTCCTCGATCACGAAGCTGATCGTCGGCAGAGGCTTCCGATCGAAGACCTCCTGCCGTGCAAGGCGGGCCGCCAGGCGCTCGGAGATGATCGTCTCGTCCAAGAGGGGGCGTCGCGCATCGAACACCGCCCGCGCATACTCGCTCGTCTGCAACAGCCCCGGCACAGCCTGATTGGCGTACACATGCAGCTCAACCGCTTCCCCCTCCAGCTTCGCCGCATCCCGGAAGAACGCCGGGTACCGCGCCCGCGCCACCTCCTCCTTCATCACCGTCAGCAGGCCGCCGGCCTCCAGCACCGCGTCCGCCCGGTCGATGAACTCCGGCTTCGGGATGCGCCGCCCCAACTCCACCGAGGCGACCATGTCCTCGCCGTAACTGAGCTTCGCACCCAACTCCGCCCGCGTCAGCCCCCGGCTCGTCCGCAGCAGCCGCAACTGCTGCCCGAAGCACCGCAGGATGCCCGCCTCGCTCTCACCGTGAGTCGTAGTCACCGGTGACCTCACCTCACCCGCCCGCACAGTGGCGCCCGCTCCTCGTCCCGCCGCAGGCACCACACCTGGCCGTCACTCACAGCTCACTCTGGGGCCGTCGGTGAACAAACAGCTCGTTGGTACCGCTCTGAACTGCGGTGGTACGGCTGGGAAGCATCTACTTGTTCACCGACGGCCCCTCTAATGACACGCAGCGTGCCTTTCGCACCACTTGGGCCCGCTTCCCCCGTACCGCGTACGAGCGCCCGCCCTCCCCACGTACAGCACCCGCCTGTACACACGCACCCGCGCGGCTCACCACCACTCCACGGACACCGTGAAGGGCGGCTGGGAGGCGTCGTACTCCTTGTTGGAATCGTTCTCCTTGGTGACGCTCGGCTCGATCATGAGGTAGGCCAGCAGCGCCCCGCCCAGGGCTCCCAGGACAGCGCTCACCGCCGCTACCCACAACCACAGCCTTCTTTTGCGCGGGGAGGCTCCGGCAGGCACTCCGAGCACTTCGGGAAGGACCGTCCGGAGACCGTCGTCGGCCCCGCCCCCCGCACCGGAGGACCCCGGCGGCCGGGGCGGCACGTCAGGGGGTCTCGGCGGCGGGGGGCGGCACGAGGACGGGCGGTGAGGTCCCGTCCGGGGCTCCGCTCTGCCCAGCCGTCTCCGGAATGGTGCTTCCCGTGGTGTTCCCGGCAGCGTTCGGCCGGGGTTCCGGTGTCCCGCCCGATGGCGCGGTCGCCGTCATGCCGTCCCCTCACGACGTGATCCGTGGTTCCCGCTCGGCATCCGGACACGGCGCCCGTGCAGAACCAGGCCGTACCCGGCGTGAACCGTTCCTCCAGGTCCACCATAGGGACAAGGACCGCGTCCGTCCCGCGAGTTGACACCAGGCGGGCGACGCCTCCCGGCCACGCACCACAGGGACCGGTGGGACCGGTGGCATCGGCGCGCTCCGGTGGAAATCCTCCCGAGAACACTGTCGTGGACGCATCAATCTGCGGCATTCTGGGCCCGTCCGTGTAGCGGACATCAATCTTCCACGCACTTCGTAGTTCGGAGACAGCATTGCGCTCGATACGCATTGCCCTGCTGGGCCTCGTGGCCCTCGTGGGCGGCCTGCTCGCGGCGACGCCCGCGCAGGCCGCGCCCCTCTTCAAAGCCCCCTTCTCCTGTGGCCAGAAATGGACGTACAGTCACCACTCGGCCGAGGTCCGGGAGGCGCTGGACTTCGTCCGCAGTAACGGCGGCACCACCAACGGCTCGCCTGTGCTCGCCTCGGCCTCCGGAACCGCCACCCGGCACTACCAGGCGAGCGGCGCCGGCAACTACATCAAGATCGACCACGGCGGCGGCTGGCAGACGTACTACTTCCACCTGAACGCCTTCTCCGTCGCCAGTGGCGCGTATGTCGGCCAGGGACAGCAGATCGGCACCACCGGCAGCACCGGCAACAGCTCCGGCGCGCACATCCACTACGAGCAGCTTTACAACGGCGTCGGCCAGAAGATCAAGATCAACGGAACCTCGCTCGCCTACCCCGGCTCGTACGGCAGCCACCACCTGACCAGCGACAACGGTTGTGGCAGCAGCAAGTACTGGGTCGACACCTTCGCCAACGCCACGGGCTACGCGCAGCCGAACACCAACGACCCGCAGGGTGTGCTGAACGCGGGTACCAACTACGTGTACTGCAAGGTGTGGGGCCAGGAGATCCGCGGCGCGAACGGCACCTACAACCACTGGTGGCTGAAGACGGACCTCGACACCACCTACGCGGGCAAGAACGGGCGTGGAGCGTACATCTCCGCGTACTACCTGTCACGCTGGGGCAACGACGAAGCGCGTGACAACAACGGAACCGTGATCCCGAACTGCTGACGCGTCATCACCGAATGTGCCGGGCCCGGCCGCTCCCCTCGTGAGCGACCGGGCCCGGCGCGCGTCGCCCCACATACGTACAGCACACTCCCGTACAGGCGTCGCTGCTGGTGGCGGGCCCCACGCAGCCACCACGCTGGCTCCATGCACATCTCGCCCTCCCCGCTCCCTCCCTCTCGGCCCACGGACGTCACCGAGTTCGCCCTGTCCTTCACCTCCACCCCGCGAGGCGCCCCGGCAAGGCGCGGGCCAAAGCCCGCCTGGAGCGGGCTGAGTTGCTCGGCTTCGTCGTCCACGAGGACCTGGACGGCTACACCGACACCCACTACGACCGGATCCGCAAGACGCTGACCGACGAGTTCGCGCGCCAGTCCCCGGGGTCCCGGACGGCGCTCGCGCTCGCCGCATGGGAGAGCGAGGGCTGGCTGCTGCTCTTCCCGGACGCCTTCCCCCATGTCCGTCCGCGCTGGAAGGTCCCCGCCCACCTGCTCGACAGGGACACCGGCCGCCTCGAGGACGCCAAGGAGGGGCTGAAGCGGGGCTCGGCTCGCCGGTCTTCCGGGAGAGCGACGGCCCCGCGGTCGCCCGCGAGGCGCTGGAGCACCGGCTGATCCCCTCCCCGCGCGGCAGCAACCGACTGGTACGACCAGACCCGGCTCCACGGTGAGATGGGGCACATCCCGCCCGCCGAACACGAAGCCGCCGACCACTACCTGAGCACCGCGAAAGCCCAGGTCACAACCAACATCCGAGATCTCCACCGGCCCCGGAGCGGGTCACGGAGATCGTTTCGTTAGGAGTACTAACATGGCTGGGTGGGCCCCACGACAGGGTGCCCACTGTGCACGGCCTCCCCCATCCCTTCGGATCGAGGCCGCGGACGTCTGCCCACGCCGGCGCCCGCCCGAACTCGTCTCCGACAGGAGGAGGACCGTATGACCGAAGCCGCAGACACGCCCCGCCCCAGCAGCGAGCCGCCGAAGGCCCCGATCGAACGCCGCCACCTCGGCGGCACCGAACGGCGGCGCCACGGCCAGGAGGCCGAGAACCGTCCTCCCGTCTCCAGCCAGGAGCTCAGCAAGGCCCCCGCGGAACTCATCGAGGAACCCGGCCCCAAGGTCAACTGGCGCGTCTTCATCATCTCCTCGGCCGTCATCGTCGCCTTCTCCCTCTGGGCCATGCTCGTGCCCGGGCACGCCGCCGGCACCATGCGGGCCATGGTGGCCTGGATCGCGGAGAACCTCGGCTGGTTCTACGTCCTGACCATCACCGTGGTGATCGTGTTCGTCCTCTGGGTCGCGCTGTCCAAGGAGGGTTCCGTCCGGCTCGGCCCCGACCACTCCCGGCCGCAGTACAAGCTCTTCACCTGGGTGGCCATGCTGTTCGCCGCCGGCGTGGGCATCGACATGCTCTTCTACTCCGTCACCGGGCCCATCACCCAGTACATGGCTCCGCCGACGGGCGAGGGCCAGACGGGCGCGGCCGCCCAGGACGCCGTGGTCTGGACCATGTTCCACTACGGCGTGGCCGGCTGGGCCATGTACTCGCTGCTCGGCATGGCCATGGGCTACTTCGCCTACCGCTGGGGCATGCCGCTGTCCATCCGGGCCGCCCTGTACCCCCTGCTCGGCAAGCGCGTCCGCGGCGGGATCGGCGACACCATCGACATCGTCACCCTGGTCGGCACCGTCTTCGGCGTCGCCACCTCCATGGGCATCGGCGTCGTGCTGCTGAACGTCGGCTTCTCCCTGCTGTTCGGCCTCCCGGAGGGCCTGGCCCTGCAGATCGCGCTGGTGGTCGTGGCCGTGATCATGACCATCGCCGCCTGCACCTCGGGCATGGACAAGGGGATCCGGCTGCTCTCCGAGCTGAACCTCTGGAGTGCAGCGGCCATGCTGCTCTACATCCTGGTGACCGGAGAGTCGGCGTTCCTGCTCAACGCGCTGGTGGAGAACATCGGCCGTTTCGTCTTCTCGCTGCCGGACCGGACCCTGCAGACCTTCGCCTACCAGGAGGGGGGCTCCGAGTGGATGTCCAGCTGGACCCTGTTCTTCTGGGCGTTCTGGCTGGCCTGGGGCCCGTTCGTGGGCCTGTTCCTCGCCCGCATCTCCCGCGGCCGCACCCTGCGCGAATTCGTCATCGCCGCCATCACCGCCCCGGTGCTCTGCGACTTCCTGATCGTGAGCATCTTCGGCAACAGCGCCATGCACCAGGTCCTGAACGGGAACACGGAGTTCGCCCAACAGGCCACGGACAGCCCGGAGAAGGGCTGGTTCGCGCTGCTGGAGCTGTTCCCCGGCGCCGCCTTCCTGATCGGCCTCGGCACGCTGTCCGGATTGCTGTTCTACCTCACCAGCGCCAACTCCGGCGCCATGGTGATGTCCAACTTCTCCTCCTCGATCCCCAAACCGTCGCAGGACGGGGCGAAGTGGCTGCGCATCTTCTGGGCAGTGCTCACCGCGGTGCTGACCATCGCGATGCTGGTGGCCGGCGGGGTCACCACCATGGAGTACGCGACGCTCATCTTCGCCCTGCCGGTGACGGTCATCGCCTGGCTGGTGATGGCCTCCTTCTCCAAGGCCCTGCGCATGGAGCGGGCCGAGCGCGAGGGCCGGGTCCTGCGCCGGCAGTCGACGGCGGCACACGGCGGCCACGTGCCCGAGCGCACCTGGCGCCAGCGGCTGGAGCGGATGCGCTCCTACCCCTCGAAGAAGCAGGTGGCCCAGTTCATGGAGCGCACCGTGCAGCCGGCGCTGGCCGACGTGGTCCGCGAATTCGAGAAGCAGGGCTACCAGGCCACGCTGGACCTGGCCCCGAACGAGCACACCGGCATCTCCGGCCACGCGCTGGTGGTCGTGATCCCCGAGCACCGCAACTTCCACTACCAGGTGCAGGCCGTCGAGGCCCCGGTCCCGATGTTCGGCGGACGCATGTCCCGCCAGACGGACGTCTACTACCGGGTGGAGGTGTTCACCCAGACCGGCTCCGAGGGCTACGACCTCATGGGCCTGTCCCCCCAGCAGGTGATCGACGACGTCCTGGACCGCTACGAGGCGCACCTGGGCTTCCTCACCTACTCCACCCAGCACGACTACGCCTCGGTGCTCACGCCGCCGGTCGTGACCACCACAGGCGCCATCTCGGTGGTGGAGCCCGCGGAGCCGCAGGACGACGCCGGTGCGGACACAGCGGACAGCAGACTGAAGGCGTAGGCGCCGCTCCACCGGACGGCCGGTGCCCGCACCACCCGCTTCGCAGCCCCACGGCCGCCGCCAGGCCTCGTAGCGACCCCGCCCTCCCGGAGCCGGCGGCAAAGCCGGCCGGGCACGGCAAGGCCCCCGCGCCGATTCTCGGTGCCGGGGGCCCGTCTTTCGTGCGCCTGGCGCCGGGCCGTTCGACTTTCGACCGAAAACGTTTAAACTTTAACTAGCACCCGGTTGCGGGTGCTCACCACAGGAGGGAGCCGACATGCGGGCATGGCAGTTCAACGAGGTCAACGAACCGTTCACGCTGGTCGAGCGCGAGGATCCGAAGCCGGGCGCCGACGAGATCGTCATCGACGTCAAGGCTTCCGGCCTGTGCCACAGCGACGTGAGCTTTGTCGACGGCACCCTGACTCCCCTGCTGGGCCACAAGCCGATCATCCTGGGCCACGAGACCGCCGGCGTCATCAGCGCCGTTGGTCCGGACGTCAGTGAATTCGCCGTCGGCGACCGCGTGGGAATCCCGGCCGTCACCGAGGGCCCCGGAACCGCGGTCGACGGTGGATTCGCCGAGAAGGTCGTCGTCAAGGCGAACCTCGTCGTACGCGTGCCCGAGGAGGTGGACTTCTCGCAGGCCGCTCCGGCGATGGACGCCGCGCGCACGGCCTACCGCGCACTCGTGACGTTCGGCCATGTCGAGGCCGGGCAGAAGGTGGGCGTCATCGGATTCGGCGGACTCGGCTCGCTCGGTGCGCAGATCGCCAGGGAACTGGGCGCCACCGTCTACGTGGCCGAGGTCAACGAGAAGGTCTGGGACGCGGTCAACGAGCTCGGAGTCGGCGGCGTGTCCAAGGACATCCGCGATTTCGCGGACAAGGGTCTTGACGTGATCATCGACTTCGCCGGCTTCGGCACCACTACCGCTTCAGCTGTGGACGCCATCAAGCATGGCGGTCGGATCGTGCAGATCGGGCTGGCCCGCGAGGAAGCGACCATCTCCATGCAGCAGGTCACCCTCAAGGAGATCACCATCGTCGGCGCCTCGAACGGCGAGAAGTCCGAGGCCGAGGAAGTGCTCAAGCTCATGGCCGGCGGCAACATCGCCTCGAAGATCGTGCCGATTACGTTCGAGCAGATCCCGGAGTACGTCGACAAGCTCGCCAAGGGCGAGGTCGCCGGACGGGCTGTGGCGATTCTCTGAGCTGAGAGAAGCGCCGACCGTCGCAAGCCGCCGTATGCCTCCGCTCAGGTGCACGATGTCGGGCACCGCCTGGACTCCTGGGGCCACCCCTACGACAGCGACGTCAACGAGACGCTGACCCTCATCACCGCAGAACTGTGCGCCAACGCCATACAGCACGGACGGGTCCCCGTCCGGGACTTCCACGTCAGGCTCACCACCGAGGCAAGCCACGAGCGGCTGCGCCTGGAGGTCTCCGACACCCGCGCGGAACGCCGCCCCGCCGTCACCGCCCCCACGGACCCCGACGCGGAGTCCGAGTCCGGCCGCGGCAGACTCCGTGCACTGAGCGGTGTGCATCGTGAAACCTGCAGGTCAGGTGGACTGGTGTGCGTGGGGTTCGAGATGCTCGTGCTAGTCGTGGGCGGATGACTTCGGTGAAGATCGTCGGTCACCGGGAGACTTCGCGGTTCGTCAGGACCAGCAGGGCCCGGACCAGGGCGGTCGCCCATTTCGGGTCGGTGCGGACCTTGCCGAGCACGCGCCAGTTCTTCAGGTGGGCGAAGCCGTGCTCGACCGTGGCCCGGACGGCTGCCAGTGCCTTGTTGGACAGCTTCTGCCCTCGGGTCAGGGGCCGGTTCCGGGCGGCCTTGTAGCCGGTGATCACCGTCGGGTCGGCGTCGGGATCGCTGTCGTCGAGCCCGACGAAGCCCAGGTCGGCGATTGCGCCGAGCCCGGCCGCGCGGAGATGGGCGGTGAGTTTGTCGTGCCGGCAGGCGGTGATCTCCGAGGCGCGTCCGGGCCGGGCCGCCGAGACCCACAGCAGTCGACCCTTGTCGTCGGTGAGCGCGATCACGAGCAGGCCATGGCATTTGGTCTTGCCCGAGTAATTCTTGCGGTTCTCGGCCCCGGTGCGCCGCCGGGTGCGGATCAAGGAACCGTCCAGCAGGACCACCCCGCCACCCTTTCGGGCGATCTTCTTCAGGGCCCGCTGTAGGCGCGGAGCGCGGGCGGCCAGCAGGCCGACGACCTCCCGCACCCACCGGGTCACGGTGGTGCGGTGCACCCCGTTCCCGCCGGCCAGGTCGCCCGGCCGCTGGTCACAGCGCAGCACCGCCAGCACGATGCCCGCGATCTTCCCCGCGGGCAGCGCCCGCCACCGCGAGCCGATCTTCCTCAGGTGGCCGCGTATCAGGTCGGCGAGATAGTTCAGGGTGGCGCTCGACAGCGGCAGGCGGGCGGTGTGGACAAGGCCGTCAGGGCCCTCGGCGAGAGGGTTGTTTTTCTTCACACCAAACTCAACTGCCGCCGGGGGCCCGCCGGTTACACCCCTGCGCACCGGCCTGGCGCGGTTACAAGCGTGCGGTGAACCGCCCGTCGGGCCGTTTGTGCAGCCAGCCGCAGTCGGCGAGCTTGGCCATCTTCGCCCGCAGCGGCTCCAGCTTCCCGCGCAACCCCACCTCAAGCCCCAGCTCCTCACCCACCGCCCTGACCTGCACCGGGCCGCCGACGGCCCGCACGATCGACAGGATCTTGCGGTAGTCGGCGGGCAGGCCGCCCTCGTCGGGCGTCTCGCTGCGGTGCGGGATCAGCAGGACCGCCCGTCCCGCCACCCGGGCGGGCGTCGGGGTGACGGCCGAGGCGGCCTCCTCCGCGGCCCGGTCCTGCTCGGCCAGCCGGTACAGGACCCGCTCGGCGATCACCAGTTCCTCCCGCCCGGCCTGGACTTCCTGCAGCTGCTTGGCCAACTCCGCGGCAAGCAGGTCCAGTTCACTTCGGCGAGCGATGATCCGCTCCAGCTCCCGCATCCCCACGCCCTCCCCGCACCTTCGCGGCGTACCGGCCCGGTGACGGATCGTGAAAGCGTCACGGCAACCGGCGCAGCAGAACCCGACAATCCCTCCGACCGACGTGCCGGACGATCTTCACCGTGGACACCCGCCGCCGACCAGCGCGAGTACCCCGTTCGCCCTTCACACCAGAGCCGTGACCTGCAAACTTCACGGTGCACACCGCTCAGTGACGGCGATGGCCGGTCGGCAGCGTCCTGCCCTGCCACGCGCGGCGGGCCGTCGGCCGGGGTTGCGCCCGACAGGGCGAGCGTCACCGACGAGGCACGTCACCAACCGGGCGGCCGCACTGTGCCCATCACACGGGTCACGGTGATCTCGATGACCACGCGCTCGGGGTTGGGGCGGGGCGGCCGGTAGCGCTCGGCGTAGCGCCGTTCGGCCTCGGCGACGGACTCCGGATCGTCCTTGACCAGCGCGGTGCCTTCGAGGGTGCACCAGCGGCGCCCCTCGACCTGGCTGACCGCGACCGTCGCGCCGGGTCCGGCCGCCCGGACGTTGCGGACCTTCTTGCTGCCGACGCTGCTGATGACGCGTGCGATGCCGGCCTCGGGATCGAAGGTGACGCCCACGGGGACGAGATGCGGACTGCCGTCCGGGCGGTGGGTGGCCAGGAAACAGATCCGTCGTTCCTGCCAGAAACGGTCCTCCTCCGCCCCGGGCGGAGGTACGTCGGTTGTCATGGTGGTCCTTCGTCGAGCCAGTAGCGCGCCAATTCTCCCCCAGCCCTGCAGCCTCCGAGCACCGGGTCTCTCCGGTCAGACAAGAGGGGAGGACCAAGAGGGCAGAAAAGGTACGGCAACCTTCCATAACCACGGCGGCCACCGAGTGATCGAGATCGTGTCCTGTCCGTGTACAAGTGAACATCAGCTCGTACGCCGACAACCCCCGCCGCAGCACGCACGCGTTGCCGCCTTCAACGATCTCACCGCGCGCCGCGAACAGTTGGAAGCGCAGCACAAGGCCAGGGTCAGCGGCATCGCCTACGAGCTGCGGACCCCGCTGACTCGGCACAGTCGCATGATGTCCGGTTCGTGATCATGCGAGTCTCGGGAGAGCGATCGGGCGTCGTATGCCGCGGACGTGGTGCAAGGCCTCGTCCGTCGGGCCGTCTGTGCAGCCGGCCACGATCGGCGAGCTTGGCCATCTTCGCCCGCAGCGGCTCCAGCTTCCCGCGCAACCCCACCTCAAGCCCCAGCTCCTCACCCACCGCCCTGACCTGCACCGGACCATCGGCGGCCCGCACGATCTGAAGGATCCGGCGGTAGTCACCGGGTAGCGCGCTCGTCAAGATCATCGCCGCGGTGCGGGACCAGCAGCACCGCACGCCCCGCCACCTGCGCTTTCACCGGAGCCACCGCGACGGCAGCCTCCGCCTCGATTCGGCCCTGTTCGGCAAGACGGTGCAGCACCCGCTCGGCGATCACCAACTCCTCCCGCTCCGTCTGGACCTCCTGAAGCCGCTTGCCCAGCTCCTCGGCCAGCGCGTCCAGCTCGCTCCGGCGAGCCGTGACCCGGGAACCGCCCCAGCCGCCCAGTCAGACGATCTTCACCGTGGACACCGGCCGCCGACCAGCGCGGGCACGACAAGACGCACGCACACCAGCCCACCTGACCTGCAGGTTTCACGATGCACACCACTCATTGTGGCGAATCCTTCAGCAGATCGTCGGTCTTCACATAGAGCGCGACGGCGAGGTGGTCCAACTCTGTGTTCACGCACTGACGTTGGACTACCTTCTCCCAGCCGCGCGGGCGATTTTCTGGACTGGATCAGCATGTGGAGATCGGTGTCCTGCGGACTCAGGCGCCCACGGTCCCGTCGACACCCTCACGCAGAAAATCCGCGTGCCCGTTGTGGCGGCCGTACTCCAGGAGGACGTGCACCATCACCATCCGCAGCGACACCTCCTCGCTCCATCGTGGCTGATACCCGGCCTGGTCCAGGGACTCTGCCTCCCGCTCGATACGGCGCGAGTTCTCCACCTCGGCCTCCCAGGCTACGAACGCCTCGTCCCTGGTCGCCGCGCTCGCGTCGTACGCCGCCTGGAAGTCGATCTTGTCGGACCAGACCATGGGTGCGTCGTGGTCCTCGAACACTCGACGGAACCAAGCACGCTCCACCTCCGCCAGGTGCCGCACCAGACCGAGCAGCGAAAGCGTGGACGGTGGCATCGACTGCTGCCGCAGCTCCTCGTCGGTGAGCCCTTCGCACTTCATGGCGAGGGTCGCGCGGTGGTAGTCGAGGAAAGCCCGCAGCATGTCGCGTTCGCTTCCGAACCTGGGCGGTCCTATGCGGTTGTCGCCGGTCACTGGCAGTGCTCCTCATCCGTACCTGCATTCAGGGCCAGTATCTACTCCCGTCGACTGTCCCAGACGAGGGCCGTCAGCCGGACCTGATTGTTCCCACGGAGGTCGCCGATCGCAGGAATCAGCAAGGCTCATCGGTCACCCGCAGCCGCAACTACCCCTTGGAATCGATCATCTAGGGACCCGCGTGCACCTGGCAGGCCCACAGGCTCGGGGTCTGCGGATACGTGTCGCGCAGGGTGCGTACGGCCCTGTGCAGGGCCTCGGCCGTGCGGGCGACGTCGAGTGTGCCGTCGCCCGTGTTCAGGGCTTCGTACACACTGAGCGCGACCTCGGCCCCGATCACGTCGTCGACGTGCCACAGCGAGCCGATCACATGGGGGAAGCCCGCCATCTGGAAGGCGCTGACGATGTGGACGGCCTCGTCGGCGAGTTCGGGGCTGGTGCCCAGGGTGTCGCAGGCGGAGAGGTAGGCGAGCCGGACCGACGGCAGCCGGAGCCGGGCCAGGTCGCGGACGGTCAGCGGGCGTTCGGTGTGGTCGTGCAGGACGAGCCGGCTGCCGGATGGCCGCTCCAGGTCGCCCAGGGCGTGGCAGGCGAAATGCGCGTAGGCGTGGCGGTGCAGGGCGGAGACGACCGCGGAGTGGGTGGCGGAGGTGTCCGCCAGCAGTGCGGCACCGGGGAGCAGGCGGGCCAGGTTCTCGGCTTCGCGGCGGGCGCCCGGGAGTGGGGCTCGTCCGGTGGCCTGCGCGACGCTTACGACGAGGGTTCCGGTGCCCGCCGGGCGGGCGACGCGCCGGCGGGCGTGGTGCAGGGCCCACAGTGTCGGCGTGTACGAGGAGACCACCCGGTCCAGGGCGCCGGGGGCACCGCCGGTGGGGGCTGCCGCGTGCAGGGGCAGCGTGCCCAGCAGGCCGCCAGGCGACCACCACACGCGGGTTGCCGCGGGGAGACGGTCGAGGACCGGGCCGGTGACCGCCTGCCACAGCCAGGCGAGGGTTTCCCGTACGTCCTGCTGGGCGCGCTGCGACTGCTTGCGAGAGGTTCCGGGCGTCTCGATGCGGAGCAACGCGTCCTGGAAGGTCTGCCGGCGCGTTGCCGTCGTCCGCGGGTCGAGGCCCGGGAGCGGTACGGCGTCGATGGAGTGCTCGGTGACGACCAGGGCGTCGCTGCCGTACGGGGAGACGTTCACCAGGACCACCGGGCCCGCCGCGGCCGTCGCGCGCAGCTCGCGTTCGTCCCAGTTCCGCACCGGACGCAGCAGGCCCAGTTCGGGGTGCTCGGCGCGGATCCGGTCGGTGAGGTCCCGCCACTCCGCCGCCAGTCGCTGCCGGAGATCGGCGCGGGCGTCGGGGCCGGGCGATCCTTCTTCCAGGAACTCCCGGCTGCCGGTCGCCGTGTCGAGGGCATCCCGGAACTCCTCGAAGCGGGCGGCGAGGTCCGGGGCGGTCTCCCGCAGCCGGGTCAGATCGCTGTCGGCGTCAAAGGCGTGGGAGAGGATCACTCCCCTGGCCTGTTCGAGCAGACCGACCGCGAGCCCGGGCCGACCGCAGCGGACCGCGCAGGCAGCGGCGACGGCGCCCAGTCCGCTGGTACGGCTCAGCACGAACTCTTGGTCGCCGCGGTCGAGATGGCGGGGTGCCACGGAGTGCAGCAGATCGACTGCCACCACGTAGCCTTCCAACGCGCGATCCCATAGACCGAGTTCCGCCCAGACGTCACCCCAGGCCCGGGCGGCGTCCAGCCGCCCGGAGGGTGCGAACTGCTTCTCCAGGGCCGCTTCCTGGAACACTTCGGCCGCCGCGACCAGATCGGCTCGACGGCGACGCCGGTGCGAGCCCATGCCGCGCAGGAGATTGCCGAGTCCGCTCAGGCGATGCACGCGCATGGGGTGGCCGGGCGGAGTGGCCTCGACCGCCCGGCGGTACAGGGCGACCGCCTCACCCCGGGTGGCCGGCGACAGCAGGGCGCGCGGGCTCATCCCTGGGCCACCGCCACTGGCACGACGTCGACCGGCTGCGCACCACCCTGGACGACCTCGCCGCCCGCCCCGCCCTGGACCGCACCGGCACCGCCGCGCTCCTGGTCGCCCTCGTCCTGCTCACCGCGACCGCGGCCTCACTCGCCGCGCAGTTCCTCGGCAGCGCGATCGAGCGGTACTGGCTGCGCTTCGGCCGGGACCCGCTCTCGCGCGCCAGGACCGCACGCCGTGCCCGCCAGTGGCGGGAAAGGGACACGAAGCTCAGCGAAGCCATCGGCCATGCCCACCAGACAAGCGCCGGACCCAACGGTGCGGTGATGATCCCGAGCAGCACACTGGCGCGGATCCAGGCCCTCACCGAGGCCCGCGACCGTATCGCGCTGCGCGAACCGGCCCGCCCCACCTGGTACGGCGACCGCATGCAGGCAACGGCCCACCGCGTCGAGGCCGCCTACGGAGTGGACCTCGCCGCCCTCTGGCCGCGGCTGTGGCTGATCCTCCCCGAACCTGCCGTACGCCAGATCCAGTCGGCCCACGACTCCTTCAGTGCCGCCGCCCGCCTCGCCGCCTGGGCCGTCGGCTACGCCCTGCTCGCCTGCTGGTGGTGGCCGGCCGCACTGGCCGCCGTCGGCTGCGCGGCCGTCGCCCGGTCGCGCGCTCGCACCGCCTTGGACGCACTCGCGGGCCTCATCGAGGCCGCCGTCGACGTTCACGGCCGCGAGCTGGCCACTCGGGTCGGCCTGATCTCGCCGGAGGCGCCGGGACTGCTGGCCCATGACACGGGGGACGGGATGTCGGCGGTGTTCAGGAAGGCCGAGTGACGGCCAGGTACGTACGGGTGGCTCGGGCGTTGTACAGCGCGAGCACGGTCGCTGCCAGGCCGCAAACCTCGCGCTTTCCCGAGGCCGGTGCCCGGCGGCGGGCCCGGAAAGGGCAGTCGGCGGGCAGGCGCCTTCGGCCATGGGCATCGCCGGCACCCGCGTCCCGCCGTGCCGGGCGACCGGATCGGTCCGGGATTCGACCAGGTGGGTGTCGTTGTCCGAGGTGGCCGTTATGTTGGGGGCTGATCGTCACGGTGCCGATGCCCGGCTGTCGCGGTGGTGCGTACCGGCGGTCGTGGTAACCGTCCTGCCCGAAAGGTCCTCGTGAAGCCCACCCTGGCGGCCGCGCAGCTCCGCGGCAGTCTGACGCAGTACCTCACGACGACGTACGCGCTGGCCGACGAGGACACGCGGCTCGCGCTGGAGCGGTTCCTCGGGGATCCGGAGACGGGCATCTTCCGGGGGCCGTACCTGCGGATCAGGACGCCGTTCCACCCCGCCGACGACGGGTGGCGGTCGGCGCTGGAGTGGCAGCCGTCGTTCACGCCGTGGCGGCACCAGGCGAAGGCGTGGGAGCGGCTGAGCACGTACAAGGGAGCGGCCGAGCCTACGCTCGTGACGACCGGCACCGGGTCGGGCAAGACCGAGTCGTTCCTGATCCCCGTACTGGACCACTGCCGGCGGCAGAAGGCGCTGGGCAGGCGCGGGGTGAAGGCCGTGCTGCTGTACCCGATGAACGCGCTCGCCACCGACCAGGCCGGCCGCATCGGCGACTACCTGGCGCAGCCGGAACTGGCCAGGTGACGGCCGGTCTCTACATCGGCGACAAGCCGGACACGGACTTCCGGCGGGTGATGACGCGGCGCGAGGAGATGCGCCAGTCACCGCCGGACGTGCTGATCACCAACTACAAGATGCTGGACCTGCTGCTGCAGCGGGCCGAGGACCGGCCGCTGTGGGAGGGGGCCGACCCGGCGTACGTGGTGCTGGACGAGTTCCACACCTACGACGGCGCCCAGGGCACCGATGTGGCGATGCTGCTGCGGCGGCTGGCGTCCGCCGTGGGCGCCTCCAAGCCGGAGCGGCCGCTCGGGTCGATCTGCCCGGTGGCGACCTCGGCGACCCTCGGTGAGGGCGGCGGCGACACCGGCGGCATCCTCACGGTCGCCGAGCAGGTGTTCGGTGTGCCGTTCGGTGCGGACGCGGTGATCGGCGAGGAGCGGCTGAGCGCCGACGACTTCGTCGGCGACATCGACTACGAACTGCCCGAACCTCCCGGCCCCAAGGACGTCATCGAGGTCTCCGGCGGGCCGGGCGTGGAGTCCGACCCGGACCGGCTCGACCTGGACGGACTCGCCGAGCGGCTGCTGGGGCGGCGCGGCCTGGACGCCTTCCGGATCGGACGGCTGCTGAAGAAGCACGACTTCACCCACGGCGTGCTCGCGCTGCTGAACGGCGAGCCGCTCGACGAGTGGGGACTGCGGGACCGCATGGCCCGCTTCGGGTACGCGTGGGCGCGCACCGCGCGGGAGAACCCGCGGCTCGCGCTGGAGGCGCTGTCGCGGTTCGTGGCGCTGCTGTCGTCCGCGCGGGACCCGGAGTCCGACGCGCGCCGGCCGCGTCCGCTGCTGCACATCGAGGCGCACCTGTGGGTCCGTCCGGTGGGCCGGGTGCTGAGCGGGGTGGGCGGCCGGCCGGAGTTCCGCTGGTACGAGGACGAGCGGACCGTCGCGCGGCGCTCCGCGCTCACCGCGGCGTCCGCTTCCGAGGACCTGGCCGAGAGCGACGACTGGCCGACGGCGGACTCGCGGCGGCCGCAGGCGCTGCCGGGTTCGGACACCGTGCAGCGGCCGGCCCAGGCCCATCTGCCCGCGATCTACTGCCGTGTGTGCGGCCGTTCGGGCTGGGCGGCCCTGTCCCCGGAGGCCGACCCGCAGAAACTGGAGGCCAGTCCGACGAAGATCTGGCAGGCCGCCGTCGGACGGGACAAGCGGCGGCTGCGGTACTTCATCGCGGCGACCCCGGCCGAGGCGCGGGACGCCCTCGCGGCGCTCACCGGCACCGCGCCCCAGCAGGCGGGCGGCGTCGATCCGCACTCCGTCGTGGTGCTGGACGGGACGCAGAGCACCTACCGCATGCCCGTCGCCGAGGACGCGGAGGGACTGCAGGACGCCTGGTTCGCGCGGGCCGTCCTGGACAAGAAGACCGCTGACCGGGCCGCCAAGGACGACACCTGCCCCGCGTGCGACGCGGACAACGGCATCAGGTTCCTCGGCACCGCGCTCGCCGCCCTGGCCTCCGCCACGGTCACCCAGCTGTTCACCGGCGGCCAGGAGATCGCGCTGGCACCGGAGGAGCGCAAGACGCTGCTGTTCAACGACTCCACGCAGGACGCGGCGCACCGGGCCGGATACGTCGCCAACGCCTCGTACAAGTTCTCCCTGCGCTCGCTGCTGGCCCACCGGTTGGACGACACCGGTGCGCCGCTCCCGCTCAACGACCTGATCGGTGACGTCCTGGACTCCGTGGACGACCCGCGGGCACTGGCCGCCGTCGTGCCGCCGGACCTGCACGACGAACCGGGCGTGGACCGGCTCCTGTCGGGGCGCGGCACCGGGGACGCGCGGACCTGGAAACTCATCGGGGAGCGGCTGGCGTTCGCGACCGTCATGGAGTTCGGGCTGCGCTCACGTCTCGGGCGCACCCTGGAGCTGACCCGGACCACGGCCGCGGAGGTGGTGGTCGCCGACCCGGACCGGATCGTGGCGCTCGCCCGCGACCTGCACCTCGCGCTGCCGGGGCAGCTGGGGCTGGACGGCGGTCTGCCCACGCCCGAGCGGTACCTGGCGTACGTGCGGGGGCTGCTGGAGCGGCTGCGGCTGCGCGGCGGGGTGCGGCACCGGTGGCTGGAGACCTGGATCAAGGAAGCGGGTGTCAACCAGTACCTGATCTCCGGACAGCGGCCGGAGGGCATGCCCGCCTTCCCCGAGGGGTACGTGGCGCCGCCGAGGTTCCTGCTCGACGGCCCGAAGGAGAAGTCGAAGTTCGACACGATCACCGGCCGCGGCACCTGGTACCAGGACTGGACTCGGCGCTGCCTGGGCCTGGAGGCGGCGCAGGCGACCGACTACCTGCGCAGGCTGCTGCCCGTCCTCGCCGACGAGGGCGTGCTGTCGGTGCGCACCGCCAAGGACCGCACGACCCGCGTCTACGGGCTGCAGCCGGGCCACATCCACGTACGGCTCCTGACGGACGACCTGGTCAACAAGGCGTTCGTGTCCTGCGAGGAGTGCGGTTGGCAGCAGGTGGTGGTGCCCGAGCGGCGCACCCGCTGGTACGGGCACCCCTGCCCGCGCTGGCGCTGCGCCGGCCTCCTCACCGCACCGCAGTACGGCGTGTCGTCGACGGGGGCGGGCAGCGGCGGCTTCGGCGGGAAACTGGAGCGCGACTACCGGGCCGACTACTACCGCCGCCTGTACCTGACCGGCGGCACCTACCGGGTCGTCACCGCCGAGCACACCGGCATGCTGACCCGGCCCGAACGGGAGCGCGTGGAGCGCACGTTCCGGCAGGGCACCCACTACACCGACCCGAACGTGCTGTCCTGCACGCCCACCCTGGAACTGGGCATCGACATCGGCGACCTGTCGGCGGTGCTGCTCGGCTCGCTGCCGGGCGGCCCGGCGAACTACGTGCAGCGTGCCGGGCGGGCCGGGCGACAGACCGGCAACGCCCTGGTGGTCGCCTTCGGCGGGCGCCGGGCCCGCGACCGGTACTACCTGGACGACCCGACCGAGATGATCGCCGGTGACATCGTGCCGCCGGGCTGCTACCTGTCGGCCGTCGAGATCCTGCGCCGCCAGTACACGGCGCACCTGCTGGACCGGGCGGCGCGCGGCGGGCTGACCACCGGGGACGGCGAGCCGCTCATGCCGGTGCCGCGCCTGTCGTCGGCGCTGTTCGGCACGACCGGCTGGTGCCAGGACCTGTCGGAGGCGGCCCTCACCCACGGGGCGCGGCTGGTGGAGGAGTTCCTGGCGCTGTTCCCGCAGCCGCCCGGCGGCCCGGACGAAAACCGGGCGGACGACGACCGGGCGGGCGACCACCGGGCGGGCGACCACCGGGAAGACGACGACCGGGGGGTGTCCGCGCACGCGGCGGGCGAGCTGCGCGCCCACGCCACCGGCGGCATCGCGCGCACGCTGGCCGAGGCCGAGGAGGAGTGGACGGCGCGCCGCAAGGAGCTGCGCCGCCGTATCGCCGCCATCGACACCGCCGTGGACGGGCTGCTCGCCGAGGACCGCGAACAGGGCGCGGAGCGGCGCGAGCTGCTCGCGGAACGGCGCGCCACCGGCGAGCTGCTGCGCCAGCTGAGCCAGACCAGCGCCCACGGCGCCCTCGTCGAACTGGGATTGCTGCCCAACTACAGCCTCACCGACACGACGACGTCGCTGGAGGCCACGCTCTACTGGAAGGAGGCGGCGGCCGGGGACGACGAGGACGCGAAGACCGCGACGGAGGCCCCGGAGGGCGACGACGAGCGCCGGGAGTGGGTGTACCGCAGCGAGATGCGCGACTACGAGCGCTCCCGGAAACTGGCCCTGACCGAACTCGCGCCCGGCAACAGCTTCTACGTCAACGGCTACCGGCACGTCGTGCGCGCCCTGGACATCGGCAGCCCCGAGCGGCGTGCCTGGGCGGTGTGGCGCCTGTGCCCGGCCTGCGGATACGCGCGCACGCACGGCGATCCGGAGAGCGACACCTCGCCGTGCCCGCGGTGCGGTTCGCGGGAGATCGCCGACGCGGGGTGCGTGCACCGCGTACTGGAGCCCCGGCGGGTGCTGTCCCGGGACAAGCGGGACGACGCCCGGGTGCGGGACGACCGTGACGAGCGGGACCGCAGGCGGTACGCGGTGCTCACCACCGTCGACGTCGACCCGGCGCACCTGGCGGCCGGATCGTGGCGGCACGACAGCGCCGTCTTCGGCGCCGACTTCACCCGCAGGGCCGTCGTCCGCACCCTGAACCTGGGGATCGACCGGCAGGACGGCAGCAGCACGGTCCCGCTGGCCGGGGACGACGTACGCCTCAACCCGTTCTACGTGTGCACGAGTTGCGGCGGCGCCACGGCCGACGGACGGCCGGTCGCCGACCAGCCGCAGCACGCGCTCACCGCGTCGCTCGCCCGCTCCACCCGGGCCAGCGCCCACCACCAGCTGTGGTGCCCACGCCGACGGCTGCGCGGCAGCGGGGAGGCGCAGGGTACCGGGTCGGACGTGCCGCTGCTGCTGGCGCACGAGCTGACCACGGAGGCCGTCCGCATCCTGCTGCCGGCGTCCGTGGCGCGGGCCAAGGAGCGGCTCGCCTCGTTCACCGCCGCGCTGTTCGCGGGGATAGCGGCCCGCTACGGCGGCGACCCCGACCACATCGACATCACCGCCGCGTCCATGCCCGACGGCGAGGACCGCGACTGGCCGCGCCGGTTCCTCGTGGTGTACGACCGGCTGCCCGGCGGCACCGGGTACCTGCACCGGCTGGCGACCTCCGACGGCTTCCGCGAGGTCCTGCTGAAGGCCCGTGAGGTGATCGAGAGCTGCGGCTGCCTGGAGAAGGGGCTCGACGGCTGCCACCGCTGCCTGCTGCGCCGCGTCCCGCCGGCCGACTACGACAAGGTCAGCCGCAACGAGGTCCGGCAGATGCTCGACGAGCTGCTCGGGGCGGACGGCGAGCGCTGGCGCACCTCGGCCGTCGCCACCACCCAGCACATCCCGATGCACCAGCAGGCCGAGAGCGATCTCGAGGTCCTGTTCATCGACACGCTGCGCGAGTGGGCCAAACTTCCGGAGAGCCGTGCGAGCGGTGACGCCTACATCACGCCGGCCGGCACCCACGCGCTGGACCTGCGGCTGACCGCGGCCGACGGCACCACGCTGAGCTGGCGGGTTTCCCAGCAGCGCGTCCTCGACGGCACCCGCCCCGACGTCCTCTTCGAACGGGTCGACGCACCCGGCCCGCGCGTGGCGGTCTACCTGGACGGCTACGAGTTCCACGCCGGCCGTGCCCACAACCGCGCCGGTGACGACGCCGACAAGCGCACCCGGCTGCGGGCGGAGGGGCTCAGGGTCTTCCAGCTCACCTACGGCGACGTGACGGGGTGGCAGCGCCACGTCCGGGACACCGGTTACGCGGGCGCGGGACCGGCCGACCCGGTGTGGGAGCCGTACGACGACCGGGCTCGCGGCAGGGCCCGCGGCTACTACGCCACGGTGTGGGGCGCCCTGCCCGGTGAGCTCGCGGAGACGGTGTGGGTCAATCCGGCCGTCCAGCTCATGGAGTACCTGCGCCGACCGGACGCGAAGCGCTGGCAGTGGCGGGCGGAGGCCGCCCTGGCGGGCTTCATGGGCACCGGGGCCCGCCCCGTCGCGCTGCCGCCGGACGTGCTCGGCGAGCAGATCACGGCGGCGCTGCGCGGAGGAACGCCCACCGGGCCGCGCGGCCCGGTGCAGCTGTTCACGGCCACCGACCGGTCGGGGCTGCCGCTGGTGTTCGCCGCGGACGGCCGCGCGAAGCCCCCCGCGTGGACCGGCATCGCCCTCCTCGACGACGCGCCGGGCGTCCATGCCCGGGAGGAGGCGCACAAGCGCCGCTGGCGGGCCTGGCTTTACTGGTCCAACCTGCTGCAGTTCCTGGACACCGGCGGCGGTGACGCCGTCCAGCTCACGACCGGCCGCCTCGACGGGTTCCCCGTCGAGACCCTGGCGGTCACGGGCGGCAGCGGTGTCCTGGAGCGTGTCCGCGTCACGCTCGCCGCCACCGCGCCCGTCCAGGGCACGCCCGCGGTGGCCG
>NZ_JBHSOA010000045.1:0-5268 GCF_042655885.1 Streptomyces chlorus | reverse complement strand
CGCCGTCGCCGCGGGCCCCGGCCGCCGCGGAAGTGACCGTGACGGGCGTCGCCGCGCCCGTCCGGGACGCGGCGTGGGAGCAGGTCCTCGCCTACCTCGACCCGGACGAGCCCGGCCTGTTCGCACTCGCCGAGGCCCTCGCCGCGCGCGGTGTCCCGGTTCCCGAGGACGGCCACGAGCTCGACGAGAACGGCTGGCTGGCCGAGTTGGCCTGGCCGGCCGCACGCGTCGGTGTCGTCCTCGCCCCGCGCCCGCCGGAGGGCGAGGACGAGGATCCGGAGGCCGTCGACCGCGACCGCGCGTTCGCCGCGGCCGGCTGGGAGGTACGGCCCGCCGCCGACTGGAGGGCGGACGGCATCGCGGACCGCATCGACGGCGCACCACCGACACCACCGTCCGGCGACCGGCGACCGGCGACCGGCGACCGGGGGCATCCTGACCAGCCTGACGGCACCACCACGGAGAACGGGGAGAACGAACAGACGTGACCGGCAAGAACGTGACGCTGCGCCTGCTCGACAAGGCCGACCGGGAGATCCTCAAGCTCCCCCGCCCGGTCAAGGGCGCGATCTACGACTTCCAGCACAAGTTCAAGACCAACCCCGACTCCGCGGGCCTGCGTCTCAAGCAACTGCAGGGCCACGACAAGCTGCACTCGGCACGCGTCAACGACGAGTACCGCGCCCTGCTGCTGCGGCTGGCCGACGACGACTGGCTCATCGTCTCGGTCAAGCACCGCAAGGACGTGTACGCGCACCTGGACCGGCTCACGTACTCGGTCAACCGCGTCACCGGCGGCATCGAGTACGTGGACCTCCAGGTCGTGCAGGCGGAAGTGCTCAGTCCCGCGGCCCCGCGGACCGCCGCACCCGCTGAGACAGCCCCACCCACCGAGCCCGTCGAGCCCGCCGAGCAGGCCCGTCCCGCCGAGCCGGCCGCTCCGCAGCCGCTGTTCGCGAAGTGGTCGGAGCAGCAGCTCACCGACCTGGGTGTGGCCCCGTCCCTGCTCCCGGTCGTCGCCGCGCTGACCACCGAGGACCAGCTCCTCGGACTCGCCGAGTACGCGCCCCAGCTCACCGGTGAGGTGCTGCTGGCGCTGTACGACGGCAAGGGGTACGACGACGTCCTGGAGCAGGTCACCGCCCCCGTCGCGGCGCCGGAACCCGTGGACCCCGAGGACTTCCGGGCCGCCGTCGACCGTCCCGCCACCATCGTCACCACGACCGACGACGCGCTGCGCGAGGCGCTGGAGGGCGAGGACTTCGGGCGCTGGAAGGTGTTCCTGCACCCCACGCAGGCCAAGCTCGTCTCGCGGGACTACAGCGGTCCCGCCCGCGTGGGCGGCGGGCCCGGCACCGGCAAGACGATCGTGGCGCTGCACCGGGTCAGGCACCTGGTCGAGCGGCTCCCGGCCGGCCGGAACAAGCCGGTCCTGCTGACCACGTACAACAAGAACCTCGCGGCGGATCTGCGTTCACGGCTGCTCGCCCTGGGCGGCGAAGCGCTGCTGTCGCGCGTCGAGATCAGCCACGTCGACCAGCTCGCGCTGCGGACCGTCCGGGAGGCGGAGCCCGGCAACCGCAAGCGGATCATCGACGAGGCGCAGGCGGTCCGCGAATGGCGCTCGCTCCTGGACGAACTCGGCGAGGACGGCTGGGACGCGGAGTTCCTGAACGACGAGTGGACGCAGGTGATCCTCGGCCAGGCCGTCACCTCCCGCACGGACTACTTCCGGGCGCGCCGCGCCGGACGCGGCGGCACCATCACCCGTGCCCAGCGCGCCGAGATCTGGCAGCTCGCCGAGCGGTTCGCCCAGCGTCTGGACCGGCTCGGAGCCCAGACGTGGGACCAGGTCGCGGAGCGGGCAGCGCAGTTGGAGGTGGCACGCGCCCGGCGCATCCAGGCCATCGACCGCCGGCGGGAGGAAGCGGGCGGCCTGGACAACGTCCACATGGCCGACGGTTCGGGAGGCTGGTTGCGCTACCGGTACCGGCACATCGTGGTCGACGAGGCTCAGGACCTGCGGCCCGCGCACTGGAAGATGCTGCGTGCGATGACCGCTCCGGACCGCAACGACCTCTTCCTGGTCGGTGACACCCACCAGCGCATCTACAAGAACCAGGTGACCCTCGGCAGCCTCGGCATCAACATCCGCGGCCGGTCGTCGAAGCTGTCGCTGAGCTACCGCACCACCCGGCAGATCCTGCGTTCCGCGCTGAACGTGCTCGGCGACGAGATGTACGACGACCTCGACGGCAGCACCGAGACGCTGGCCGGGTACCGGTCCGTGCTCAGCGGTGCCGTTCCGGACCTGCACAGGCTGGACGACTGGACGGACGAGCGCGAGGCGATCGCCGCGCTGATCGAGTCCTGGGGTCAGGTGCCGCACGAGCAGATCGCCATCGCCGTGCCGACCAACGATATGGCGAGCGAAGCCGCGTACACGTTGGCTCAGCACGGCATCCGGGCGCTGGAGATCGGCCCGGACGGGCCCCGCGGCGACAGCGGCGTCCACATCGGCACGATGTTCCGGTTCAAGGGGCTCGAGTACCAGCACATGATCATTGCCGGGGCGACCGACGGGCTGGTGCCGCGTGCGAGCGTCCAGCAGCGACGGACCACGGACCCGGCGCGCTACCGGACGGAGATGCAGCGCGCCCGGTCCCTGCTCTTCGTGGCGACCACACGCGCCCGGGACAGCCTCGATGTCTTCTGGCACGGGGAGCCGAGCCCGTTCCTCAGGGAACTGATCAAGGTCCGACCGCCGGTCGCGGCATGACCGGCCCTGGGGCCGGCCGGCTCCGGGATCGTGCCGCGCTGCACTTCGGCTAACGCGGCACGATCGGCCCTTGAGGCACGAGGAACGGCCGCCGGGGATCCTCCGGCGGCATCCTGCGGGTCGCGAACGCCGGATCAGGGGCCGGCAGGTACGGGGCAAGGGCCGCATACACTTCCGCCGCACCGCTGGGACGATCCTCGGGGCGCTTGGCGAGCAGTGCGTCCAACAGTTCCTGGAGCGCGGCCGGGGCGTCGACCCCGCCTTCGGCCAGCCGGGGCGGGGACGCGGTGAGGTGCTGAGTCACCAGTTCGGCGAGGCCCTCGTTGTGGAAGGGAGGGCGGCCGGTGAGCATGTGGTGCAGCAGGCACCCCACCGCGTACAGGTCGCTGCGACCGTCCAACGGCTTTTCGCCGCCCAGGAGTTCGGGCGAGGCATAAGCCAAGTTGCCGAGCGTTTCGCCCGTCATGGTGAGCCGCGGGTCGGTGTCCGAGAGCACCTTCACGAGACCGAAGTCGAGGATCTTCACCAGACCGCTGGTGCGGACCATGACGTTCTGGGGCTTGAGGTCGCGGTGCACCAGGCCCGCCGCGTGCGCGGCGGACAGCCCCGAGCACAGTTGCGCGGCCACGGAGACCGCGGCCGGCACGGGCAGGCGCCCGTCGTCGGCGCCGTCGATGACGTTGTCGAGGGTCGTCCCGTCGACGAGCTGCATCACCAGGCAGCAGACGTCCTCGGTGACGGCCGCGTCGTACACGGTGGTGATGTTGGCGTGGTCCAGACGTGCGGCGGCCTTCACCTCCCGCTCGAAGCGCGCCAGGGCGGTGCGGCGCCAGTCGGGCAGGGCGAGCAGGTCCGCGGCCACGGTCTTGACCGCGACAGGACGCTCCAGATACACGTCCGTCCCCTGCCAGACGTGTCCCATCGCCCCTCTGCCCAGGATCCGGTCCAGCCGGTACCTGCCGCGCAGAACCTTGCCCGCAGCGAACTGCTCCACGTCCACTTCCTTCGATGAGTCCCAGCGGCATGTCGGTACACGGACCGCCTGGCCAAAGGCCCGCCGTCGACTGCCCGCGCGGAAGAAGTCAACCAGCCTCGCACACACCGGGGAGACCCCCCGCTCGGCACGTGTCAGTACATGGTGCCGGAGCAGGAGCCGGCGGGCGGGTCACGCCGAGCACCGATCTGTACGCGCTCAGGGGCGTGGTGCACGAACTTCCCTGCGGGCGGCCGCTGTTCACCGGGTTCAACCGGCTCCGTCCCGACCGGTGGCTGCGTCACTCTCCATGGATGCCATGTTGAGATGACTACGGGAGTCACTTGCGGGACTTCCACATGATCAATTTCGATGAGAATTGATGTCACTCAGGAGCTGCTGAAGGACCAACCGCTGCTCGGAAAGCACGTGATGAGCCCAAGCCGCTGGTAATCGACTTCGCGAGCCGTGGGACCATCCTCAGTGAGGTCTGTGCAACGTGAAGTTCGCAGGTCACGGGTCTGGTGTGAGGGGCGGGCGGGATACTCATGCGGGTCGTCGGCGGGTGTCCACGGTGAAGATCGTCTGACATGCCGGCCGGAGTCGTTGTCGGGTTCTGCTGCGCCGAGGACCGTGCCGCTCTCACTATCCGTCACCGGGTCGGTACAGGGGGATGTCGCGGGGAGGGCGTGGGCATGCAGAAGCTGGAGCGGATCACGGCTCGCCGGAGTGAACTGGACACGCTGGCCGAGGAGTTGGCCAAGCAGCTGCAGGAGGTCCAGGCCGAGCGGGAGGAACTGCTGATCGCCGAGCGGGTCCTGAACCGGCTGACCGAGCAGGACCGGGCCGCGGCGGAGGCCGCCGCGACCGCCCGCCCCGACTCCCGCCCGGGTGGCGGGGCGGGCGGTCCTGTCGAGCCCGCACCGCAGCGAGAATCCCGACGAGGCCGCGCTGCCCGCTGACTACCGCAAGATCCTGGCGATCGTGCGGGCCCCCGACGGCCCTCTCCAGGTAAGGGCGGTGGGCGAGGAACTGGGCCTTCAGGTGACGGTGCGCGGCAAGCCGGAACCGCTGCGCGCGAAGATGACCAAGCTCACCGACCGCGGCCGGCTGCGCGAGCGAGGCGACGGGCGGTTCACCGCACGCTCCTAAAATAGGAGCGTGCGGTGAACCTGGAACGCTTCAGATGCCACCCACCGTGTGGTGCCTGCTCAGATCTGGTTCGCGCCACCGTCGACGTAGATGTTCGCGCCGACGACGTAGCTGCTCTGTTCCGAGGCCAGGAAGGCCACGACTGCGGCGGCCTCCTCAGGCTGACCCATGCGGCCCTTGGCCACGGTCGCGGCGACATTCTCCTTGACGGCCCGGGCGGTCTCCTCGTCGCCGAAAGCGGCGGTGCCCCCGGGAGTCTCGATCCATGCCGGCGAGACCACGTTGACCCGGATGCCACGGTCCTTGAGCTCGTTGGACCACGTCCGCGCCAAGGACCGGACGGCCGCCTTCGACGCCGCGTACG
>NZ_JBHSOA010000044.1:0-115451 GCF_042655885.1 Streptomyces chlorus | reverse complement strand
CGGCGACCGCGACGCCGTCCGCACCCCCATGCAGTGGACCCCCGACCGCAACGCCGGCTTCTCCTCCTCCGACCCCGGACAGCTCTTTCTCCCGGTGATCATGGACCCGGTTTACGGCTACCAGGTCACCAACGTCGAGGCGTCCATGGCCTCCCCGTCGTCGCTGCTGCACTGGACCCGCCGGATGATCGAGATCCGCAAGCAGAACCGCGCCTTCGGCCTCGGCACCTACACCGAACTCCCCTCCTCCAACCCCGCCGTCCTCGCCTTCCTGCGGGAGTACGAGGACGACCTGGTGCTCTGCGTCCACAACTTCTCGCGCTTCTCCCAACCCACCGAGCTCGACCTGCGCGCCTTCGACGGCCGCCACCCGGTCGAGCTGTTCGGCGGGGTCCGCTTCCCCGCCATCGGCGAACTGCCGTATCTGCTGACCCTCGGGGGCCACGGCTTCTACTGGTTCCGGCTCACCCGGGCCGCGTCCCGCACCCGCGTCGACCGGCGACTGTGACCGTGCGCCGACGAGAGGAGGCGTCACCATGACGAAGACCGCATTCCTGCGCCCGCGAAGCGCGGCCGCCGAACCCATGGAGTCGTTCGCCGGGCTGCTGCGCGAGTGGCTGCCGGAGCAGCGCTGGTTCGCCGGCAAGGACCGGCCCATCACCGACCTCCATGTGCTGTCGATGACGGAGCTGTTCCCCGGCTGTCTGCATCTGCTGGTCCACGCCGGCCACGGCGGAGTGCCCTCTCCCGGGAACACTCCCTGGGCCGGGGACTGCTACCAGCTCCTCCTCGGCGTACGGGAGCACCCTTCGCCGCGCCTGGGCCGGGCGGTCATCGGCAGGGTGCAGGACGGGCCGCTTGCCGGGCGCACGGTCTACGACGCGCTCCACGACCCGCGGTCGGCGCAGCTGCTGCTGGAACGGCTGCGGCACCCCGGCGTGGTGGGCCCGCTGCGGTTCGAGGGTGACGCGGCCCAGCGGGTGCCGACCGGGCTGGTGCCGCGGCTGCTGGACGCCGAGCAGTCCAACTCCTCGCTGGTGTACGGCGACGAGTTCATCCTGAAGGTCTTCCGGCGGATCCAGCCCGGGGTCAACCCGGATCTGGAGGTGCCGGGCGCGCTGGCACGGCAGGGCTGCCACCGGGTGCCCGCCCCGGTGGCCTGGCTGCGCACCACGCATCCGTTCAAGGCGACGCTCGGCGTCCTCCAGCCGTTCCTGCGCGATGCCTCCGACGGCTGGACGCTGGCCCTGGAGGCGCTGGCCGCCGGTGACGACTTCACCGCGCAGTCGCACGCCCTCGGCCGGGCCACCGCGGACGTGCATCTGGCACTCGGCGCGGCCTTCCCTGTCGGCGGCCCCGGGGAGAACGGACTGACGGCGGAGGGGATGACCGAGCGTCTGACGGCCGCCGCACACTCCGTACCCGTGCTCCAGCCGTTCGTGTCCGGTCTGAAGGCGGCGTTCGCCGCGCTCGCGAACTGCGATCCAGGGCCGCCCGCCCAGCGCATCCACGGCGACCTGCACCTCGGGCAGGTGCTGCGGGCCGGACGCGACTGGTTCGTCATCGACTTCGAGGGCGAGCCGTCCCGGCCGCTCTCCGAACGGCGCAGCGCCCACTCCCCCCTGCGGGACATCGCCGGGATGCTGCGCTCGTTCGACTACGCAGCCCGCCAGCGCCGCCCCTGGCGCCCGGAGTGGGCGCGCCGCTGTCGCGAGGCCTACTGCGCGGGCTACGCGGCCCGCGCCGGCTGGGACCCGCGCAAGAAGCACGGCCTGCTCCGCGCCTATGAGACGGACCGGGCCGTGTACGAGGTGCTGTACGAGGCCCGGCACCGACCCGACTGGCTGCCCGTACCCATGGCGGCGATCGAGCGCCTCGCCGTGAGAGGAGACTGAGCCGTGGCCCTGCACGACACCCCGCTTCCCGAGTCGGCCGGGTCCGTCCCGTCCGCCCCACAGACGTACGGGACCGCACCTGCCCTCGATCCCGTCGACCGGGGGCGCCTGCTGGCGGGCGCCCACCACGATCCGCACGCGCTGCTCGGCGCCCACCCGGTGCCGGGCGGCATCGCCTTCCGGGCGCTGCGGCCGTTCGCACGCACGGTGAGTGTGGTCACCGGCGGTGAGCGCACCCCGCTCGTCTCGGAGGGCGACGGCCTCTTCTCCGGGGTGCTGCCGCTGGACGCGGTCCCCGCGTACACGCTGGCGGTGGCGTACGGCGACGAGGACGCCGCCGAGGTGCACGATCCGTACCGGATGCTGCCCTCGCTCGGCGAACTGGATCTCCATCTGATCGGCGAGGGGCGCCACGAGGAGCTGTGGACGGTGCTCGGCGCGCATCCCATGACCCACCAGGGAGCGACCGGCACCCGCTTCACCGTGTGGGCGCCGAACGCGCAGGGCGTCCGGGTGGCGGGCGACTTCACCTGCTGGGACGGCACGGCGTTCCCGATGCGCTCGCTCGGCTCGTCCGGCGTATGGGAGTTGTTCCTGCCGGGGATCGGCGAGGGCGCCCGCTACAAGTTCGAGGTGCACTCCCGGTACGGCGGGCGGACCCTCAAGGCCGATCCGATGGCGCGCCGCGCGGAGGAACCGCCGAACACCGCGTCGATCGTGACGGCCTCGCACTATACGTGGGACGACGCCGAGTGGCTGGAGCACCGCGCCCAGGTGCCCGTTCACGAGGCGCCTTTCTCGGTGTACGAGGTCCATCTGCCGTCCTGGCGGCCGGGCCTGACGTATCGCGAGCTTGCCGAGGAGCTGCCGGCCTACGTCAAGGACCTCGGCTTCACCCATGTCGAGCTGATGCCGGTCGCCGAGCATCCCTACGGCCCGTCCTGGGGCTACCAGGTCACCGGTTTCTACGCGCCCACGGCCCGCCTCGGCACCCCGGACGACTTCAAGTACCTGGTCGACGCCCTGCACCGGGCCGGGATCGGCGTGATCATGGACTGGGTGCCGGCCCACTTCCCGAAGGACGACTGGGCGCTGGCCCGGTTCGACGGGGACCCGTTGTACGAGCCGGGGGACGCCCGGCGGGCGGAGCACCCGGACTGGGGGACGTACACGTTCGACTTCGCCCGGACCGAGGTACGCAACTTCCTGGTCGCCAACGCCGTGTACTGGTGCCAGGAGTTCCACATCGACGGGCTGCGGGTGGACGCCGTCGCCTCGATGCTCTACCTGGACTACTCGCGGGACTCCGGCCAGTGGGAGCCCAATGCGCACGGCGGCCGGGAGGACCTGGCGGCGATGGCGTTCCTGCAGGAGATGAACGCCACCGTGTACCGGAGGTGCCCGGGAGTGGTGACGATCGCGGAGGAGTCGACCGCGTGGGGCGGGGTGACCCGGCCCACCGACATCGGCGGCCTGGGGTTCGGCCTGAAGTGGAACATGGGCTGGATGCACGACTCGCTGCAGTACATGAGCCACGAGCCGGTCCACCGCACGTACCACCACCACGAGATGACGTTCTCGATGGTGTACGCATACAGCGAGAACTACGTGCTGCCGATCTCCCACGACGAGGTCGTGCACGGCAAGCAGGCCCTCGTGTCGAAGATGCCCGGAGACTGGTGGCAGCGGCGGGCGAACACCCGGGCCTATCTCGGCTTCATGTGGGCCCATCCCGGCAAGCAACTGCTGTTCATGGGGCAGGAGTTCGCGCAGGGCGCCGAGTGGTCCCAGGAGCACGGCCCGGAGTGGTGGCTGCTGGACGACGCGTACCACTCCGCGGGCGACCACCGCGGCGTACAGGACCTGGTGCGCGACCTCAACGCCCGCTACCGAGCGACGGACGCGCTGTGGCAGCGGGACACCGATCCGGCCGGTTTCCGCTGGGTGTCGGTGGACGCGGCCGAGGACAACGTGCTCGCGTTCCTGCGGTACGACACCGGGGGCCGGCCGCTGCTCTCGGTGTCGAACTTCTCCCCCGTCGTCCGGCACGACCACCGGCTCGGGGTGCCCGACGACGTGGTCGCCTGGCGGGAGGTCCTCAACACGGACGCGGCCCGCTACGGCGGCGGTGACGTCACCAATCCTGATCCGGTCAAGCCCGAGGACGGCAGCGTCGGCATCACCCTCCCGCCCCTCGCGACGGTGTGGCTGGTGCCGCACGACCTGTGAGCCCGGCGGTCCTCCCGCCCCCGCCCTGTACCCGCGTCCGGACGGCGACCGGCGCGGGTACGGTGCGTACCGGCGCAATGCCGGGGCGGAAGGCGCGGGCAGGGAATACGGGCAAAATGTACGGGCAGGCTCGGGCCACCGGGGTGACATGATCATCAGTGTGGCCACAGTTCCGGTGATCCGGCCCCGGAACGCTCGGGCTCGGCTACATTCAGGCACCGCCGATGACTCCGCTCGTCGGCCGAGTCACAGCCCGTACATGTCAGGAGCAGTGCATGCGCGACCTCGCTCTCGCTCCCCAGGCCGCCTCACCCCTGACGGGCGGCCTCGCGGACAGCCTCTTCGAGACGGCGGCCGAGAGCCCGAATCTGCCGATGCTCGCCCGCCGCGCCGACCCGGCCTCCGCGTCCTGGGAGGAGGTCACCGCGCTGGAGTTCCGCGACCAGGTCGTCGACCTGGCCAAGGGACTGGTCGCCTCCGGGCTGTCCCCGGGCAACCGCGTGGCGATCATGGCGCGGACCCGTTACGAGTGGACGGTCCTGTGCTACGCGCTGTGGACCGTGGGCGCCGAGGTCGTCCCCATCTATCCGACCTCGTCGCGGGAGCAGGTGGAGTGGATTCTCAGGGACTCCGGATGCGTGGCCGTGGTGGTCGAGGACGAGCAGGGTGTGATGACTGTCGGGTCCGTGTGCGCCGCGCTGCCGCGACTGCGGCACGTCTGGCAGCTGGACTCGGGTGCGCTGGACCAGCTGGTGGCGCGCGGCGAGTACATACCGCCGGCCACGGTCGACTCGCTGCGCCGGATCGTGCTGCCGGACTCCACGGCCGTGATCGCCTACACGTCCGGCACCTCGGGGCAGGCGATGGGCTGCGCGCTGAGCCACCGCAACCTGGCCGCCCCCTGCGACACCCTGCTGGAGGGCTGGTCCCGGACAGTGGCGGAGCCGGGCGAGCAGGGCGTGGTCCTCGCCTTCCTGCCGTTCTCCCATGTGTACGGGCTGATGATCCAGGGTCTGTGTGTGCGGGGCGGCCTGCTGATGGGGCACGAGCCCGATCTCGGCTCGGAGGCCCTGTCCTCGGCCCTGCGCACCCTGAGGCCCACCTATCTGTACGCGGTCCCCTCGCTGCTGGAGAAGATCTACAAGAACTTTCTGCGCGCCTCGCAGCAGGCGGGCCGCGGGGCCCTGTTCGAGCGGGCCGCCGACACGGCCCGTGACTTCGCCGCCGCCGTGGAGCGGCAGCGGCTGGGCCGGGGCCCGGGGCCCGGCTTCGACCTGCGGCTGCAGCACGCCCTGTACGAGCGGACGGTGTACCGCAGGCTGCGGGCCGCGCTGGGCGGCCGGGTGCGCAGGGCCACCTCGGGCGGCTCGACACTCAGCCGCGATCTGTCCCTCTTCTACGAGGGCATCGGCATCTACGTCCACGACGGCTACGGGCTCACCGAGACCAGCGGCGGAGTGACGATGCAGCCGCTCGGCCGGGAGAAGTCCGGCACCGTCGGGCGGGCGCTGCCGGGCAACGAGATCCGGGTCGCCGACGACGGGGAGATCCTGGTGCGCGGGCCGTCGGTGTTCCAGGGCTATGGGGGCGACGAGGCCGCCACCCTGACCGCACTGGCCGGTGGCTGGCTGGCCACGGGGGACATCGGCCGGTTGGACTCGGAGGGCTATCTGACGATCACCGGCCGCAAGAAGGACATCATCATCACCAGCAGCGGCAAAAGTGTCGCGCCCGCGGCCCTGGAACAACGCCTGCGGATGCACCCACTCATCCACCAGGCCGTCGTGGTGGGCGACGACCGGCCCTGTGTGGGGGCTCTGATCACGCTGGACCCGGAGTTCCTCACGCACTGGTGCGGGGCGCTTTCGCTGCCGGGCGACGCGCCCACGCGCGAGGCCCGGGAGGAGAACGCGTTGCGTGAGGAGATCGCGAGGGCGGTCGCCGCGGCGAACAGCAGCGTGTCGCGTTCGGAGTCGATCCGGGTGTTCCGGGTGCTGCCGGAGCCGTTCGACGTGAGCAACGGGCTGCTGACACCGTCGATGAAGCTGCGCCGGGACGAGATCGTGCAGCGCTACGCCCTGGAGATCGACGCGATGTACCACTCCCGTTCGCGTCCGGAGCGGGAGCCGGTGCCGGAGGAGCCGTCGGTCTGGGACGACTCGGACAACGTCTTCCGCTGACCGCCGGGGGTGACGTGCCCGTCACCCCCGGCTCACTCGGATACGGGCGCGTAGGGTCCGGCGACCCGGGAACCCACAGACCAGGAGAACGAAGGAACGCACGGTACTTGAACGACTGGCCCGTGGTAGCCGGGGCAGGGAAGGCGACATGGCATCCGAGCCGCACAGGGACAGGTCACTGGCCGCAGAGGAGATCACGGAACGCGTCGTCGGCTTCCCCGGGGAGCTGCACGATGTCACCGACGCACGCCTGGTGGCGGAGGGGTTTCTCTTCGACCTGGCCCGCATCTCCCCGCCGACGGCCCCGGAGCACTGGGACGACATCCTCCTGGTGGTCACGGAACTCGCCGCCAACGCGGTCCAGTACGCGCCGGGACCGTTCCGGATGCGGCTGCGCAGGACGTTCGACGGGGTGCATGTGGTGATGCACGACACGAGCACCACCGAGCCTGCGCCCCGGCCCTTCAGTCCGAGCCGCGGCGGGGGAGGGATCGGCTGGCATCTGATCCACACACTGTGCGATCAGGTCAGCGTGGTCGGCACCGCCGACGGCAAGGACATCCATGTGTTCCTGCCCTGGTGACAGCCACCTGCCCCGGTGACCGCCCGCGCCGGGCTCCGTACGGTGCCGGCCGGCGTCCGGTACGGGGATCACCGGGCGACGGTCATCCGGCCGGGGTGCCGGGAGCGTGCCTGGGCGGGGGCCCGGGCCGTTTCAGCGACCAGTAGTAGTCGCCGACCGTCGTGAGGTAGCCCGGGTCCATGGTCTCGCTGTCGGTCCTGAACCGGGGCGCGGCCTTCACCTCGGGCCTGGTACAGGACACGGTGATCTTCCGCTCACCGGTGTCGACGGCGGTGACGACGCCGACCGGTACGAGGAGACTCCGGCCGAACACCCAGACGCCCGTGTCGACGACCAGGTGCCGCATGGCGTGATGGTCGGCCTGCCGGTCCACATGACCGATGGTGTTGCCGTCGCTCGCAACGACGGTGTATCCCGTGAGGTCCGGATCCTGCCCCTGGGCGGGACCCGGCTCCGGCGCGTATGACCAGATGCTGTCCGTGGGCACGCTGCTCCTTGTCTCCCTGCTGGTGACGATCCCGGAGCGGGCGGGATTCGCTCTCCGGCTCCACCCGTCTCCACAGCAGCCAACTACCCGCATGGAGCGGGCGCATTCGGCCGGCGAAGACACAAAACCTGCACAGGTCCAGACTTGTTCCGAAAGTCTCATCCATCGGACCTGCGCGGACTGACCGGCATGACGTGGTGCTCCCGGGGTAGGCGGCTGCCCGTGCGGCCGGACCCGGCCGTCGGCTCGATGTGGGAGGTATGTGTGTCCATGGCCCTGAACCCGCTGTCCGTGGAGGTGACCGTGGTCCGGGAGGATGTCACCCTGCTCACGGTGCAGGGCGACCTGGACGCCGACACCGCGACCGAGTTCCAGCATCACCTGGCCAACCAGCTCCATCACGGGCGTCGGCACTTCCTGCTGGACCTGGCGGCGGTCCCCTTCATGGACTCGTCCGGAATGAACATCGTCCTGCGCGTCTACCAGGAAGCCCGGGAACTGCCGGGCAGCGTGCACATCATCTCCCCCGCGCCCGCGGTGCGCCGCATCCTGGACCTGACCGGCGTGAGCATCACGGTCCCGGTGTCCCGAAGCGCCGAGGAGGCGCTGGAGCGGGTGGACGGCACGCCCGGCGCATCACCACGGCCAAAACCAGGACGACCGAAGTCCTGAGCCGAGTCCGGGGAGGCCCGGTGCACCATCGCGTCGGACCTCCGCGGCTCTCGCGCGGGCGGCGGTGCCCGGCGCGCGGCGCCCGCCGCCTGCGAAATCCCGACTCCGGCACGAGATGCCGCACGGGCCCGGAGCGTCGTTAGAGTGGTCGTCCGGCCAGGTCTCGGCACCCTTTCGTGACCCGGCGCGGTATCGGTGCGGAAACGACGACGAGGAGACGCAGGTGCCTGAGCACGAAGCGGACGGACCGCTGGGAGCGCCGACGCTCGAGGTCAGGGACTTCCTGCGGCGCAGGCGCGAGCAGATCGCGCAGCGGTGGGCGGACGAACCCCTGTTCCGTACGGTGTTCACCCTCTCGCGCGACGAAGCGGTCGAGGCCGGCAAGGCAATTGTCGACGCCCTGGTCCAAGTCGCCGACGCGCAGCGGGTCGAGGACTCGGACGCCGCCGGATTCACCGGTGTGCGGGAGCAGTTGGCTCGGATGAGTTCGTCCCGCTCCCGGGCGGGGCTGTCCACCACGCAGGTGTCGAACGAGCTGGCCGCCCTGTGGCCGCCGGTCGACAAGCTCCTCGCCGCCGAACTGGAGGAGATATCGGCCGAGGAGCTGCGGGCCTGCACGACCACGCTGAGCACGCTCATGGGTACCCTGCGTGTGGTGGCCATGCAGACGGCGCTGAGCGAGGGACAGGCACTCATCGACCGGCAGCGTCTGCAGCTGCTGGAGGTGGCGACGCCGGTCATCAGGCTGTGGGACGGGATCGTCGCGGTCCCGCTGATCGGGACACTCGACAGCGCCCGCAGTCAGGTCGTGATGGAGACGCTGCTGAACGCGGTGGTCGACCAGCACGCGCGGTTCGCGATCCTCGACATCACCGGGGTGCCGACGGTCGACTCGCTGGTGGCGCAGCACCTGATGAAGACGGTCGCGGCGGCCCGGCTGATGGGCGCGGAGTGCGTCGTCTCCGGTATCCGCCCGGCGATCGCGCAGACCATGGTCCACCTGGGCCTCGACCTCGGCTCCGTACTCACCCGGGCGAGCCTCGCCGACGCGCTGGGCTACTGCCTGCACGAGCTGGGAGTCGCTGTCTCGAGTCCCGCGGCCGGCAGTGCGGTCCGCCGGTGAGCGAGGCGTACTCCCGCCCCGAAGCGGGACACGTGCCGGTGCTGAGGCTTGGCGACATTCTCTTGGTGACCCTCCAGGGCGACCTGCACGACAGTACGGCTCAGCAGCTCCAGCAGGACCTGGCGGAGACCATTGTGAGCGCCGGGGTCACGGGGGTGGTGATCGACATCTCCGGCGTGGAGATCGTCGACTCCTTTCTCGGGCGGGTGCTCGCCGAGATCGCGGCGCAGGCCTCGCTGCTCGCCGCGCGGACCGTGGTGGCCGGGATGCGGCCCGCGGTCGCCATCACGCTGGTGGAACTGGGACTGACGCTGCCGGGGCTGCGTACCGCGCTCGACACCCAGGCGGCGATGGCACTGCTCGAGCAGCCCGTCGTGCTGACGCGCGTGGGCGGTATGCGCCGGGAGCGTGCGTGATGCCCACCGCCTCGGAGATCGAGGCATGCCTGCCCATCCGTTCGGACATGGACCTGGTGTGGGTGCGCCAGCATGTGCGGCAGGCAGCCGCCCTGCTCGGCTTCGGCCTGGTGGACCAGACGAAGCTGGTCACCGCGGCCAGCGAGCTGGCACGCAACACCCTGGTGCACGGCGGGGGCGGACAGATGGACGCCGCCACGGTGACCGCCGGGTTCGGCCGCGGGCTGCGGCTGACGTTCAGTGACACCGGGCCGGGCATTCCCGACCTCGACCGCGCGCTCAGTGACGGCTTCACCTCCGGCAACGGGCTGGGGATGGGCCTGGGCGGTGCCCGGCGCCTTGTGCACGAGTTCGAGGTCGAGAGTGCGACAGGGTCGGGAACCACGGTGCGGGTGACCTCGTGGGTGAACCGGCCGCCCCGGGCGCGGGAGGAGGTCTGATGCCCCGCGTCTGGGACGTGCCGGTGCGGGACTCCACCCGCGTACGGGACGTCCGCGTCGCCGCCGAGGACGCGGCGGCCCTGGCCGGTCTCGACGAGCGGGGCACCGCGGCCGTGTCCCTGGTGGCCACGGAGCTCGCCACCAATCTCCTCAAGCACGCGCGGGACGGTGAGGTGCTCGTCGACGTGGTGGAGCCTCCGGTGCTGCGCGAGGGCGGGCAGGCGCGGGTCGTACAGATCGCGGCGATCGACCACGGGCCCGGGATCGCCGATGTGGCCGGGGCGCTGCGGGACGGGTTCAGCACGACCCGCTCGCTGGGCGCGGGCCTCGGCACCTGCCGACGGCTCTCGGACGACTTCGGCCTGCACAGCGTCCTCGGCCGGGGCACGGTGGCGGTGGCCCGCGTGGGGCACGGCACTTCCCCGGCGCCCTGCGGGGGCGGTCGGGACGGCGGTCCGCAGGTGCCGGTGATCCGGGCCGGCGGGGTCAATGTCCCCTACGCAGGGGCCGATCACTCGGGGGACGCCTGGACCTGGGTCAGGTCCGGGGACCGGCACACCCTGATGCTGGCCGACGGGCTGGGCCACGGCCCCGAGGCGGCCCGCGCCTCGACCGCCGCGGTGGACGCGGTGCGCGGCCGGCCTCATCTCGGTCCCGCCGAGATGCTGCGCCTGCTGCATACGGAGCTGGGCGCCACCCGGGGCGCGGCCGTCGCGGTGGCCCAGCTGGACGCCCGGTCCGGGCGGCTGTGGTTCGCCGGGATCGGCAACATCGGGGCCCGGATGCGGGAGGGCGACCGGTGGCGGGCCCTGCTCTCCAGGCCCGGCATCGTCGGGGTCCACCGGCCCGGCACCGTGCGCGAGGACGAGTTCGCGTGGTCCGCCGACAGCGTACTGTTCCTTCACACCGACGGCCTCCCCAGCCGCTGGACCCCGCCGTCGGACCCGGGTACGGCGGCAGCCGACCCGGCCGTGACGGCCGCCGTGGCGGTCCGTGACGCGGGAAGCGCCGCCCGCCCCGTGCGGGACGACACCGCGGTGGCCGTCATGACCTCCTCACCACCGGACCATCCATGACGAACGCATGGCAGATCGACAGCGTGACCGATGCGGCAGCCGCGCGTGCGGCAGCCGCCCGGCTCGCCGCCCGTCACGGGATTCCGGCCGTCGAGCGGGCCCGATGGGCCGCGGCGCTCGGCGCCCGGATGCGGCAGTGCCTCGCCGAGGGCGGCACCTGGTGGCTCACCCTCGGGGTGCGTGGCACGGACAGCGGCGAGGGTGAGCTGCACGCCGTACTGGCGCCCCCGCCGGACGCGTCCGCTGCCGGAGAAGGAACACCATGGGAGACGACGATCCCGTTGCCCCTGGCGGACCGGCCGGGCGGCACCGGCGACAGCGACAGCGACAGCGACAGCGACAGCGACAGCGACATGGTGCCCGGCGACGATCCGGCGGCCCTGTCCCGGGCGCTGATGAGCGCCGACGCGGACACCGCCCTGGTGCTCGACCTGCTCGCCGAGCAGGAGGCGCTGGTCGCCTTCCACCGGGAGGAGCTGCACCAGACCAACCAGGGCGTCCTGGCCCTGCACGCCGAGCTCGACGCGGCGGGCCGCGCCCAGCGGGAGGCCTTCGCCGCCGAGCGCCTGGCGCGCAACGAGGCGGAGAACGCCCGCCGCAGGCTGACCTTCCTGGCGGACGCCAGCGCCGTGCTGAACACCTCGCTGAACCACGGCGAGATCGTGCGCCGACTGCCCGACCTGCTGGTGCCGCGGTACGCGGCCCACGTCAACGTATGGCTGTTCGACGAGGAGGACGATCCGCACCGCCCCCTGCCCCGTCCGGCCGCGACGGTGCGCGCGGCCCGCACCGGACGGCCGCAGTACGCCGCCGACCATCCCGGCGGGCTGCGCGGCGTGGACGACCAGCCGCCCTCCGTGCTCCACCCCGACCGGCCCCTGCTGTGCGTCCCGCTGCTGACGCACCGGGCGCCGCTGGGCGTGCTCACGCTCTCGCCGCCCGATGAGCGCTGGGATCCGGACGACACGGTGATGCTGCTCGAACTCACCCGCAGGGCCGGTATCGCCATCGACAACGCCCGCCGTTTCGAGCACAACCGGGACATCGCCGAGACGTTGCAGCGCGCCCTGCTCACCGAACTGCCCACGACGCCGGGGCTGAGTCTGGCCGCACGGTACCTGCCGGCCACCCACGGCATGAACGTCGGGGGCGACTGGTACGACGCCTTCCACCGGCCGGACGGGAGTCTGATCGCGGTCATCGGCGACGTGACCGGGCACGGGCTGCACGCGGCGGTCATGATGAGCCAGTTGCGCACCGCGCTGCGCGCCTATGCCGTCGACGACGGCAGCCCCGGCCGGCTGCTGACCCGGCTGCACAAGTTCCTGCACCAGCTCCAGCCGAATCTGTACGCCACAGCGGTCATCGCCCGGTTCCACCCGGACGAGTCCACGCTGACGTGGGCCGCCGCGGGGCATCCGCCTCCGGTGCTGCGGCTGCCCGACGGGCGGGTGCGCACCCTGGACGCCAAGCCGGGCGCGATGCTCGGCATCCCGCTGGAGCAGGAGATCGCCGACCACACCGAGCAGGTGGCGCCCGGCTCGACGCTGGCGCTCTACACGGACGGACTGGTCGAACGACGTGCCGAGGGCATCGATCCGGGCATCGAACGGCTCTCGGCCTCGCTCGGCTCGTTCGGCCCCGCGGAGCTCGACACGGGCCTGGAGGACGCGGCGGACCGGATCCTGAACCCTCTCCTCAGCGACTCCGAGCGCGACGACGATGTCTGTCTGCTGCTCTGCCATCTGCAGGGCTGATCGCCGGCCGCCTCCTACAGGTCACCGGTCAGGTGTACCCGCCGGACGGCGGGGCACCCACCGCAGGGGCGCCGGAACACACGGACCGACCCGCACCACGGTTCTCCCGGTGCGCTCCGGCGCCGGTGCGGGCATCGTGGTGCTGAACGTGTGCGCATGCCGGATCGGCGTCCGGACCCGGCGTGGAGCGTTGCCGCGATCGCGATGCGTTGCGATCAAGGAGGTGCAAGGCAGCCGATCCAAGGGCAGGTGAAGGGGCCTCGGCATTCGAAACGGACCGGGCGGAGCCGCAGAAAGGGATGAACACCGTGACACGGACACGACCCAGGATCCTGGTGGTGGGCGCAGGCTTCGCCGGAGTGGAGTGCGTCCGCCGACTGGAGCGGAAGCTCTCCCCTGACGATGCCCAGATCACCCTGGTGACACCGCTCTCCTACCAGCTCTATCTGCCGCTGCTCCCCCAGGTCGCCTCCGGTGTGCTGACCCCGCAGTCGGTCGCCCTGTCGCTGCGCCGCAGCGCGAAGTACCGCACCCGGATCATCCCGGGCGGTGCCATCGGCGTGGATCTGAAGGCCAAGGTCTGCGTCATTCGCGGCATCACCGGCCGGATCGTCAACGAGTCGTACGACTACATCGTGCTGACCCCCGGCAGTGTCACCCGTACCTTCGACATCCCCGGGCTCACGGACCACGCGTTCGGCATGAAGACACTGGCCGAGGCCGCCTACATCCGCGACCACGTCATCGCCCAGCTCGATCTCGCCGACGCGAGCGAGGATCCTGCCGAGCGGACCTCCCGGCTGCAGTTCGTGGTGGTCGGCGGCGGCTACGCGGGTACCGAGACCGCCGCCTGTCTGCAGCGGCTGACCCATGCCGCCGTCGAGCGCTACCCACGGCTGGACCCGGGCCTGATCAAGTGGCACCTGATCGACATCGCGCCGAAGCTCATGCCCGAACTGGGCGAGAAGCTCGGGCGCAGCGCGCAGGAGATCCTCACCCGGCGCGGCATCGAGATCTCGCTCGGCGTCTCCATCGCCAAGGCGGGGCCCGAGGAGGTCACCTTCACCGACGGCCGGGTGGTGCCCACCCGCACCCTCATCTGGACGGCCGGCGTGGTCGCCAGCCCGCTGATCGCCACGCTCGGCGCGGAAACCGTGCGCGGGCGGCTCGCGGTCACCGCGGACATGTCCCTGCCGGGCGAGGACGGGGTGTTCGCCCTCGGGGACGCCGCGGCCGTGCCCGACAACGCCAAGGGTGTGGAGGGCGCGGTGTGCCCGCCGACCGCGCAGCACGCCACCCGGCAGGGCAAGCAGGTCGCCGACAACATCATCGCGACGCTGGCCGGCCGGCCGCTTCAGCCGTACCACCACAGGGACCTCGGGCTGGTCGTGGACCTCGGCGGCACCGACGCCGTCTCCAAGCCGCTCGGCGTGGAGCTGCGGGGCCTGCCCGCTCAGGTGGCGGCCCGCGGGTACCACTGGTCGGCGCTGCGCACCAATGTCGCCAAGACGAGGGTCATGACCAGCTGGCTGCTGAACTCGATCGCCGGTGACGATTTCGTACGGACCGGCTTCCAGGCCCGCCGGCCCGCCAAGCTGAAGGACTTCGAGTACACGGACGCCTATCTGACTCCGGAGCAGGTGCGGGCGCACGTCGAGGAGGCGGGCCTGCCCGTGCGGTGACCCGGCCTCCGGGGCGGCTCCGCCGTTCCGCGGGCCGGCCCGGCCGGCGCTCCGGCCGGTGGGAGCCACCCGGCGGGTCCGTGACGGCCCGTGCCATGCTTGCGTCCTGATCAACGCGAGCGACGGGGAGTGTGCGGCGGCGTGAAGGCGGCGGCGGGGCGCTCGGTACGGACGCGGCTGCGGGACCGTCTGGCGGCGTCCGATCCCGGGCTGTTGCGGCTGACGGCCGGACTGCGGATGGTGGGCTCCGTCGCGCTGGTCCTGGCCGTGCTCGCCCTGGCAGGGGCCGGCGTCGCCCAGCTGGTGGCGGGGGCGATGACGGCGACGGTCGCCACCTTCGCCATCCGGGAGAGGCAGCGCGGCGCGCAGGCCGTCACGCTCGCTCTCGGACTGCCGGTGGCGCTCGTGTCCGTGTCGCTGGGCGCGGCGCTGAACGAGCGGGTGGCCGTCGGGGACGTCTTCTTCGTCGCCCTCATCTTCTGCGCGGTGTACGCCCGCCGGTTCGGCGACCGCGGGACCGCCCTCGGGCTGATCGGCTTCCAGGTCTACTTCTTGTCCCTGTTCATCGGCGCCTCCGCCGATGAACTGCCGGGGCTCTGGGCCGCCCTGGCCGTCGCGTTCGCGTGCAGTGCCGTCATGCGGTTCGCCGTCGTCCCCGTCACCCCGGCCGGGCTCCTCGCACGACTGCGGGAGGCCTTCCGTGCCCGGCTGGCGCAGCTCGTGACGGCGCAGGTGGCGCTGCTCGACGCCGACGCGGACGAGGTCGACGAGGCCCTGGCGGACGTCCGCACGGGCACCGCCCGGCTGCACGAGACGGCCCTGATGATCCAGACCCGGTTGGAGCAGGGCACCTCCGACGCGTCGTCGGCGCGGCTGGTGCAGCGCCGGATCGCGGACGCGGAGATCACCGCCGAGCGGCTCGGTCTGCTGCTGCTGACCGCCCGCAGCGCGGAACGCGCGGACACGCTGACCCTGTATCTGCCGGGCGCGCCCGCCCCGGAGGCCGGCCGGATGTCCCCGCCGGACGAGGCCACCGCGGCGCTGCGCCGCGATCTGCTCTCCCTGCGCTCCCAGGTCCTGTACGCCGGGCCCGGAGTGGAGGGGACCTCGATCGCCCACGTGCGCAACCGGCTGCTCGCCTACCGGGACGAGGAGAACCTGCCGGCCTGCCCCCCGGCTCTCCAGGATGTGTTCCGGGTCATCGGCGAGGCGGCCCGCGCGGTGATGGGGCTGCGGATCGCTCTGGGCGGTCCGCAGGACGAGTCGGACGACACCCCCGCGACGGCCCTCTCCCGGGAGGAGCTGGACGCCGAGGACGCCGCCATCGACGCCGGCGAGGAGGGCGAGCCGGCCGAGCAGGCCACGGGGCTGCGGCGGCCCACCACCCGGGCCGCCGTCCAGGTCACGGTGGGCTCGTCGCTGGCCATCGCCGGCGGTGAGCTGCTGTCCTCCCAGGGCTGGTACTGGGCGGTCCTGACCTGCTGGCTCGTCTTCATCAACACCGAGTCGACGGGCGAGATCCTGGTCAAGGGCTACCGGCGGCTGGTGGGGACGGTGCTCGGCGTCGTCGCCGGCATCGCGCTGGCGACACTGGTCGGCGGGCACGCCTGGACGGTGTTCGCCCTGATCCTCGTGCTGATCTTCGCGATGGCCTTCACAGCACCGCTCTCGTACACGCTGATGTCGTTCTTCGTGACCGCGATGGTGGGGCTGCTGTACACGCTGCTGCACACCTACAGCTGGGAGGTGCTGGTCCTGCGCGTGGCCGAGACCGCGCTGGGTGCCGCCTGCGGGGTGTTTGCCGCGGCCCTGGTCCTGCCGGTGCGTACGGATCGGCGGACGAACGAGCTGCTGGCCACCGTGCTGGAACGGCTCACCGAGGTCACCGAGGCCGCCGTCGACCAGCTCAGCGGCGGGCCCGCCGCCGATCTGCTGGACCGGGCGCGGGAGCTGGACAAGGCGCTGGGCGAGTTGCGCGCCGCGACCCAGCCGCTCACCCATCCGGTCACTCCGCTGCGGGGCAGGCGCGACACCGCGCGGTACGTCGTCGCGCTCCTGGAGACCTGTGCGTACCACGCGCGCTCGCTGGCGGCAACGGCCGAACTGCTGCCGACGCATCCGTCGATCGCGGCGGATCCCCGGCTGCGCGGGGCGGCGGCGCGCACCGTGCGCAACATCGCGACGATCGCTGCCCGGGTCGCGGGCGAGGACGCCACGGCGGGGATCGAGACGGGGCCGAGCTTCGCCTCACTGCTGGGCGGTTCCGGCGGCGACGGCGCGTCGCGCTACGGCCGGATCACCGGCCGGGTGCTACGGCATCTGGAGCGGCTGGACGAGGCGGTGGTGGGCCTCGCCCGTCCGCTGGACGTCCCGCTGGCGAGCGACGACCGAGCGGTGAAGGCGGCGCGCTCGAAGGACGGAAGCGACACGCCCGGACATCGTGGGTAGCGGGTGGCGGGTCCAGGAGCCGGTGGCTGCGGGTTCAGAAGTCGGTGGGAAGGCCGCTGGCCTCGGCGATGCCGCGCAGTTCGTCGTTCTGCCGGTGGCGTTGCCTGATGTAGTCGGCGATCTCCTCGAGGCGGGAGGGATCGGCTGCGGTCGTCGCGTCGGTGACCACCCTGACCGGTCCGCTCTCGTCGACCTCCAGCTCGACCACCTCGTTGTCCATGCGGCCGGTGACGGCCGTGGCGATGACGAGGGCGGCCTCGTCGCGGACCTCCTGGGGCAGTTCCTCGTCACCGCCGTCCAGGGCGAGGTCGGGACCGGACAGCCGGTGCTCCTCGATCGCCCGGAGCACCGGCTCCACCACGCGGAGCAGCAGGCGGTAGTCCTCGGTGTCCATCCGGATGCTCAGAAGGTCGAGGTAGACATCGACGGGCCGTCCGTCGTCCGGCGGAATCTCGGATTCACTCATCGGCTCCGTGCTCCCCTCATGCGGCCGCCCATGGCGTCGGCGCGTACCCGGGCGCAGCTTCGGCTGATCAGCCGGGAGACGTGCATCTGGGAGATCCCCAGCTGGTCGGCTATGCGGCTCTGTGTCATGTCCTCGAAGAATCGCATGTACAGGATGGTCCGCTCGCGTTCCGGCAGACGACGCAGGCCCTCCTTGGCGGACTCACGGTCGACCACGACGTCGTAGGACGCGTCCGAGGCGCCCAGGGTGTCGGCCAGGCTGTAGCCGTCGTCGTCGGGCGACATCTCCGCGTCCAGCGACAGGGTGCTGAAGCTCTCCAGCGCCTCCAGTCCGGCCGCGACCTCCTCCTCGGTCAGTCCCGTGTGCCGGGCGATGTCCGCCGGGGTGGGTTCGGGACTGCCGGGCGTCTGGGTGAGGTCCCGCCGGGCGATCCGTACCTTGTTCCGCAGTTCCTGCACGCGGCGGGGCACCCGCAGGGCCCACATCCGGTCCCGGAAGTGCCGCTTGACCTCTCCGGTGATGGTCGGGACGGCATAACTCTCGAAGGCTCCGCGGTCCGGGTCGAAGCGGTCCACCGCCTTCACCAGGCCGAGTGCGGCCACCTGGCGCAGGTCCTCGACGGATTCGCCGCGGTCGCGGAAACGGCCGGCGATGCGGTGGGCCATGGGCAGCCACGCGGTGACGAGTTCGTCGCGCACGGCGTCCCGCTCGGGGCCGTCCTCCAGGGAGGCCAGCCGGGTGAACAGGGCGGCGGTGTCGGGGGCGTCGTCGTGCCGCCTGCGACCTCCTGCGGCCGTGGGGGCGGGGGTGTCGGGGCGGTCGGTGGACGTGTCTATGAGCATGCGGTTTCGCTCCCGAACAGTTGTTGTCATGGGCGATCTACCGTGGGGCGGCCGCTGTGAGGACGTCCGGAGTGAGTACCACAGCAGCCATGCCTCTCCCGCTGGTGCGCCGTCGGTCCGAAGCACGACCCTCCGACTGCCCGGTGCCCGATGGCGCAAACTCCACTTCAGTGAACAAATCAACGGAAAGGGTCTGGCGGCAGTTCAGGGCAGGGGGACCAGCGCGCTGACGCACTTGCCGCCCGCGGGCAGGTCCCGGACGCGGATGTCGCGGGACAGCAGGCAGACGAGGGGCCAGCCGTGACCGCCGGGCGTGAGGCGTCCCTGCGGGCCGGCCGCCGGCCGGGCGACGGGCAGTTCCGTACTGCGGTCGCTCACCGACACCCGTACGCCGGGTCCGGCGACGTCGACCCTGACGTCGGTGACGCCGCCGCCGTGCAGAATCGCGTTCGTGGTGAGTTCGGAGGCGACGAGCAGGGCGTCCGCGAGGGCGGCGGCGTCGCACGGGGTGTGCGTGGCGCGGCAGCGTTCGCACACCGCCCGCTGCACGGCCTCACGCACCTGGGCCGGCCGGTAAGGGCGGTGGGGTGCGGCCCGGACGGTGCCGGGCGGTTCCATGTACGGCCCTTCCATGTCGGGGGGTTCCGTGTCGGGGGGTTCCGTGTCGGACGGTTCTGTGTCGGCTGAAAACATGTGCTCTTCGCACATTGTTCGGCTCCCTGTTCGATGAGAAAGGTCACCCCCTTCCGGCTGACCCCTCATGGCACCGGCAAACCTTTCGGCCCGTTCCGGAGCGGCTGCCATCTCCACGGCGCACCGGGGCAGCCGGTCGGCTTGACGGATGGAGCGACCGCCGCCCGGAGTGAAACAGGTCACCCGACCCGATTCAGGCGACACGAGCCCCAAGAAATGGTTTATCGTTCACACATAAGTGGTGACGGAGTCGACGAACCGTCCTCCCTGACCACCTTTTGCGGCCCTGGCTGGTTTCCCCCGTCCAGCCAGGGCTTTCAACACCCCGGAACACGACCTCCGCCATCGCCGAGGTGCCCCGGACGGCGGCAGCGGCTCCAATGGACGTAGGACCATCCGATGGCCCGGCGAGGAGTCCCGCCCATGACCAAAGCGATCAAACTCCTGACCGCCCTGCCCCCGCCGCAGCGGGAGCGCCTGATGGCGCTCGCACAGGAGGTGTCCTTCCCCGAGGACACCCGGATCTTCGAGGCCGGGACCACCGCCGACCGCTTCTGGGTCGTCCGCTCCGGGGCGGTGTCGCTCGATCAGCGGGTGAACGAGCTCCAGCGGGTCACGGTCGCCACGCTCGGCGCGGGCGACCTGCTGGGCTGGTCCTGGCTCTTCCCGCCCCACGAGTGGGACTTCGGCGCCGAAGCCTTCAGCCAGGTCCGCGCCTACGAGTTCGACGCGGCGGCCGTCCTGCAGCTGTGCGAGGAGGATCCGGCGCTCGGGCTGACGCTGGTGCGCTGCGTCGCCGAGATTCTCGCGCACCGGCTGGAGGCGACGCGGGGCCGGCTGATGGAACAGCAGACGACGCGCATCCGCGGAGCCTTCTGAGGCCTGTCCGGCGGATCCTGCCGGAGCCGGGCGCGCTCGTCTCACACCCGGTAACGGCGCAGCGCCGGCATCGCGGCGGCCAGGGCGAGCATCACCACGACGACCAGGAGCCCGCCGCCCGCCACGGCCGTACGGGGGCCGAGGGAGGAACCGGCGGTGCCGTGCAGGACGTCGGCGAGCCGGGGGCCGCCCGCGACGACGACCGTGAAGACGCCCTGCATCCGGCCGCGCATCTCGTCGGTCGCGGCGGAGAGCAGGATGGCCCCGCGGAAGACCATCGAAACCATGTCCGCGATGCCGGCGACAGCGAGGAAGGCCACGGCGATCCACAGGCTGTCGCTGAGCCCGAACCCCGTGATGGCGACGCCCCACACCATCACGGACCCGATGACCATCCAGCCGTGCCGGCGGGCCCGGGAGAACGTGCCGGAGAAAAGTCCGCCCAGCACCGCGCCGATCGGGATCGCGGCGAACAGCAGCCCCAGCGCGAACCCTTCACCGTAGGGGGCGTACGTCTCGGCGGCGAGCTGCGGGAACAGGGCGCGGGGCATGCCGAGGACCATGGCGACGATGTCGGCGAGGAAGGACAGCAGCAGTACCGCGTGCCCGGCGATGTAGCGGAACCCGTCCACGATCTCCCGGATGCCCGCGCGCCGCGCCACCGCGGCCCCGAGCGGTGGCAGGGCGGGCAGCCGGTACACCGCCCAGACGGTGACGCACAGCGCCAGCGCGTCGATCAGATACAGCTCCGCCAGCCCGACGACCGGGATGAGCGCGCCCGCGAGCAGCGGTCCCGCGACCTGGCCGGTCTGCATGACGGTGGAGCCCAGGGCGTTGGCGGCGGGCAGTTCACCCTCGGGGACCAGGCGGGCGATGGAGGCGCTGCGAGCCGGGGCGTTCAGTCCCCAGAACGCCTGCTGCACCGCGAGCAGGACCATGAGCACGGCGACGGATTCCAGCCCGGCGGCGGCCTGCGCCCAGAAGAGCACCGAGGTGACGGCGATTCCGGTGTTGGTGATCAGCAGGAGGGTGCGGCGGTCCATGGCGTCGGCGATCGCGCCGCCCCACAGCGCGAACACGATCAGCGGCAGCAGGCCTGCCAGGCTTGCGGCGCCGACCCAGGCGGAGGAGCCGGTGATGTCGTAGATCTGCTTGGGCACGGCGACGGCAGTGAGCTGGCTGCCGACCGCGGTGACGATGGTGGACGTCCACAGCCGGCGGTAGGCCGGGCGGCGCAGGGGCCGGGTGTCCATGGCCCAGCGGCGCAGGCCGTGCGGCCGGGGCGGTGCGGCCGGTTCCGCCGGTCCGGACACGGACGGCCCGGGTGGGCCGGCCGGCGCGGACATGGCCGGTTCGGGCACGGCCCGCTTGGGTGCGGGTTCCTCGGCCCGGGGTTCGGTGCTGTTCTCGCTGGGGTCCACGACCGTCCCGGTTGGTGACTACATCTTGTTGCCGGGGATCACTATGGCAGCACCCGCGGCAGCACTCGCCCGCCGCCTCAGCTTCCGGCGATGAGTGTGCAGCCGAGGACGATCATGGTGGCCGCGACCAGGCCGTCCAGGACCCGCCAGGCGGTGGGACGGGCAAGGAAGCGGCTCAGCAGCCGGGCGCCGAAGCCGAGGACGGCGAACCAGCAGAGGCTGGCCAGCACCGCGCCGAGCCCGAACGTCCAGCGCAGCGGCCCGTGGTCGGCGGCCACGGAGCCCAGCAGGAACACGGTGTCGAGATAGACGTGCGGGTTGAGCCAGGTCATCGCCAGGCAGGTGAGTACGGCCCGGCGGCGCGAGGTCACGGCCTCGCCCTCCGCCTCGAGCCCGGTCCCGACCGGCCGGACCGCCCGCCGCGCGGCCAGGACGCCATAACCGAGCAGGAACACGCCGCCGATCCAGCCGACCGCCGTCAGCGCGCCGGGCCACGCCACGACCAGCGCGCCGACCCCGCCGACGCCCAGGGCGATGAGCAGCGCGTCGGACACCGCGCAGATGCCCACCACGGCGAGCACCGCCTCACGGCGGACGCCCTGGCGCAGGACGAAGGCGTTCTGGGCGCCGATGGCGACGATCAGGGAGAGGCCGGTGCCGAATCCGGCGGCGGCGGTGGTCAGGGCGGCGGTCATGCACAGGACGCTAGAGGCCACGTCCGGCTGCAGTACAGCTAATGATTCTTACGTACCCTTAGCCGGTGTGATGGACGACCTTCCGCTGGACCAGGTGCGGACCCTGCTCGCCGTGGTGGACGAGGGCACCTTCGACGCGGCGGCCGCGGCCCTGCATGTGACGCCCTCCGCGGTCAGCCAGCGGGTGAAGGCGCTGGAGCAGCGCACCGGTCGGGTGCTGCTGCTGCGGACCCGCCCGGTCCGGCCGACCGAGTCGGGCGAGGTGCTGGTGCGGCTGGCCCGCCAGGTGGCCCGGCTGGAGCGGGACGCGTACGCGGAGCTGGGGCTGAGCTCGGCCGGGGAGCCGACCCGGGTCTCGGTGGCGGTGAACGCGGACTCGCTGGCGACCTGGTTCCTCGGGGCCCTCACCCGCGTCCCGGGCGAGCTGCGCCTCTGCTTCGAACTGCGCCGCGAGGACGAGTCCCACACCGCCACGCTGCTGCGGGAGGGGGTGGTGATGGCCGCGGTGACCTCCTCGCCGGACGCGGTGCCGGGCTGCTCCGTACGACTGCTGGGGCGGATGCGCTATCTCCCCGCGGCCAGCCCGGAGTTCGCCGCGCGGTACCTCGCCGGGCCGCTGGAGGAGACGCTGCCGCGGGCGCCCGTGGTGACCTTCGACCGGCGGGACGACTTCCAGGATGCCTTCGTCCGCCGGCTCACCCGCGGCCGCACCGGGGCGAACACGGGCAGGCACCTCATTCCGACCTCGGAGGGGTTCGCCGAGGCAGTCGCCGCGGGCCTGGGCTGGGGCATGGTCCCCGAGACGCAGGCCGGCCCCCTGCTGCGGGCCGGCCGGCTCACCGTCTTCGCCCCGGACCGCGCGGCCGACGCGCCCCTGTACTGGCAGCAGTGGAAGCTGGATTCCCCGGCCCTGGCAGCGGTGGCCGAGGCCGTGGCGGCAACTGCGGCGACGGCGCTGCGGAGTTGAGGGGTGGGTACCGTGCCCTCGTCGCGCTCGTCGTCGGCCGGCCGGTGGTGTCCGCGGTGACGCACACCACCGAGGCCGCTGTTTCATCGCGTGTCGACAGGTGACCCGTAACGGAGCACGGCATCCCAAGGATGCGTATCCACTCCGAATCAGGTGATTTTCCATGGACGACCGGCGGACCCGCGCGGCCTGCCGGAACGAGGATCCCGAGCTCTTCTTCCCGATCGGGACCTCCGGCCCGGCCCTTCTTCAGACGGAACAGGCGAAGGGGGTGTGCCGACGCTGCCCTGTCCAGCAGCAGTGCCTCGACTGGGCGATGGACACGGGGCAGTCCCTCGGGGTGTGGGGCGGCACGAGCGAGACGGAGCGGCGCGCGCTGAAGCGCCGTCTGAAGGCGCGACGCGCCTGAGGCAGGCCCGGGGTTCCGCCCTGCCTGTCCGCCGTTCCGCCCGCCGTGCCCGGCCCGGTGAGCGGCGTTAGGCTCGCCAGGAGAGCGTGGGAAGGGGCCGATCATGAGCGTGCGTGTGCGTCGTGTCTACGAACAGCCCGAGCCGGACGACGGGATCCGTGTCCTGGTCGACCGGCTGTGGCCGCGTGGCCTGGCGAAGGACCTGGCCCGCGTGGACGAGTGGCCCAAGGGGCTGACGCCGTCGACGGACCTGCGCCGCTGGTACCACACGGGCGAGCGGCCGTACGAGGAGTTCCGCGGGCGCTACGAGAAGGAGCTCGCCGCTCCCGAGGCGGCCGAACTCCTCGACCATGTGCGGGATCTGGCCACGCAGGGCCGGGTGACGCTGGTGACCGCGGCCAGGGAGCCGGAGACCAGCCATGCCGAGGTGCTGGCCCGCCTCCTCGACGACTGACACGGCTGCGTTCTCCGGCCGCTCCGGTGTGTCCGAGGGGCCAAAGTGGCGGGCAGCAGCCGTGTCCCTGCGGCCCGCCCCGAATCGGCTACGCCGTCTGCCGCGCCGCCGCCCGGCCCGCCGCGCGGCCCGAGAAGAGGCAGCCGCCGAGGAAGGTGCCCTCCAGGGCGTTGTAGCCGTGGAGGCCTCCGCCGCCGAAGCCCGCGACCTCGCCCGCCGCGTACAGCCCCTCGACCGGCCTGCCCTCGCCGTCCAGCGCGCGGGAGTCGAGGTCGGTCTGGATGCCGCCGAGGGTCTTGCGGGTGAGGATGTGCAGCTTGACGCCGATCAGCGGGCCGGCGGCGGGGTCGAGGATGCGGTGCGGGGTGGCCACGCGGCCGAGGCGGTCGCCCATGTAGCGGCGGGCGTTGCGGATGCCCTGCACCTGGGCGTCCTTGCTGAAGGAATGGCCGAGCTGCCGATCGCGGGCCTCGATCCGGCGCCGGACGGCGGCCGCGTCGAGGAGCGGCTTGTCGGTGAGGGCGTTCATCCTCTCGACGAGCTGCTCCAGGGCCGGGGCGGTCACGAAGTCCGCGCCCTCGCGCAGGAAGGCGTCGACCGGGCCGGGGGCGCCCTTGCCCAGGACGCGTTCGCGTAGGAACCCGGTCCGGTCCTTGGCGGTGATGTCGGGGTTCTGCTCGGAGCCCGACAGTGCGAACTCCTTCTCGATGATCTTCTGAGTGAGGATGAACCAGGAATGGTCGTACCCGGCGATGTCCTCGGTGGTGCGCAGGTGCTTGAGCGTGCCCAGGGTGTCGTAGCCGGGGAGGCAGGGCTCGGGCAGCCGGCGGCCGAGGGCGTCGAACCACATCGAGGACGGTCCGGGCAGGATGCGGATGCCGTGACCGTGCCAGACCGGGTCCCAGTTCCGTACGCCCTCGGTGTAGTGCCACATCCGGTCCCGGTTGACCAGGCGTGCGCCCGCGCGCTCGCTGATGCCGAGCATCCGCCCGTCCACGTGGGCGGGGACCCCCGTGACCATCTCGCGGGGCGGGGTGCCGAGCCGCTCGGGCCAGTGACGGCGGACGATGTCGTGGTCGGCGCCGATGCCGCCGCTGGTGACGATCACGGCCTGGGCGGTGAGTTCGAAGTCGCCGATCGCCTCGCGGCTGGAGGCGACGCCGCGCGGGGCGTCGTCCGGGGCCAGGACGGCGCCCCGCACTCCGCTCACGGCGCCGTCCCGGACGACCAGTTCGTCGACCCGGTGCCGGTGGTGGAAGGTGAGCAGACCGTCGCGCGAGGCCTGCCGGGCGTGGCCGACGAAGGGTTCGACGACGCCGGTACCGGTGCCCCAGGCGACGTGGAAGCGGGGCACGCTGTTGCCGTGCCCGTCCGCGCGGAGGTCACCGCGTTCGGCCCAGCCGACGGTGGGCAGGAAGGAGATGCCGTGCCCGGTCAGCCAGGAACGCTTCTCCCCCGCCGCCCACTCGACGTAGGCGCGCGCCCAGCGCACCGCCCAGGTGTCCTCGTCCTCGAGCCGGTCGAATCCGGCGCTGCCCTGCCAGTCGCTCCAGGCGAGGTCGAAGGAGTCCTTGACGCCGAGGCGCCGCTGTTCCGGGGAGCCGACGAGGAACAGCCCGCCGAAGGACCAGAAGGCCTGCCCGCCGAGGTTGGCGGCGTTCTCCTGGTCGACGAGGGCGACCCTGCGGCCCCGGCTGGTCAGTTCGTGGGCCGCGACCAGGCCCGCGAGACCCGCTCCGACGACGATGACGTCGGCATCCATGGCGAGAAGTCCCTTCCTCATCCGCGTCGGTGCGCGGCCGGTTCGGCGCTGCCGTCGGTCAGCAGCGCGGTCAGTAGTTGCTTCAGCCAGGCGCGGGCGTGCTCGGCGTCCCCGTCCAGCAGCAGTTGGGTGGTGACTCCGTCGTACGCGGCGACCACGGCGTGCGCGGCGCCCTCGGCGGTGCCGAGAACGGCGGGCAGTTCGGTGTGGCCGCGGGCCCGGCCCAGGTGGTCCGCGATGGCGCGGCGCAGCCTGGCGCGGTGTTCCAGCAGGGTGCGGGAGACTTCCGGGTCGCGGGCGGCACGCACCAGGAAGTCGGTCTTCACCAGCAGCCAGTCCCGGTCGAGCAGCAGCACCTCGGTGACGCGGTCCACGGTGGCGGGCACGTCGAGGTCGGAGCCGCCCACGGCGAGGGCTCCGGAGACCTGCTCGGCGATGAGCTCGGCGCGCTCCGCGTACAGGGCGAAGAACAACTCGTCCAGGGTGGCGAAGTTCGAGTAGAAGGCGCCCCTGCTGTATCCGGCGGCCTCGCAGACCTCCTCGATCGAGACGTGCCCGAAGCCCTTAGTCGCGAACACGGCGAACGCCGCCCGGAGGAGGTCGGCGCGCGTGCGGACGCGGCGTCCGGTCACCCGCCGGGCCACACGCCCGGTACTGCCGTCCGCGGCCATCCCGCCACCTCCGTTCGATACGCGAACGTATCCGATACATCGATGTATCCATAGGCCCGGGCGGCGGGAACTTCCCGAATTCCTCGGGCTTCCCGGGCCTCCCAAGGAGGCCCCCGCCACCAAGCGGAACGTTCGTTCGAATAAGAGCCATTACTCGGCCCGCCGGCCGCGGAGGTGCCCTGGCGGGCGGAGCGGCGCACCATGTACGACCGCGTCGTCGACGTGCCCCGGCTGCTGTCGTCAAGGGCGGCTCCTGCCGGCGCGCCCGGGAACACCGCATACCCAGGAGCACCCGTGCGGCCGGACCGCGCATCAGCGTCCGGTTCCGCCCACACGGCGTGAACCGACCGACCGCCCGACCGCCCCTGCCTATGCGTGCGCCCTGTCCTCGCCCTCGCCCTCGCCCTCGCCGGAAGCCTGTCGTCCCCCGACCCGCTCCCCCACACTGGACCGCACACCTGCGGGGAGGGCCGATGAGCGCGGACACCGAGCCACCTGTCGGCGCCGGCCGGCGCAGTGAACTCGATGTGCTGCGCGCCCTCGTTGTCCTCGGTCTGGTTTTTTTCCACGCCGCCCTGGTGTTCTCCCCCGACGACGACTTCTACGTCAAGAACCCGCAGACCAGCGGCGCGGTGACCGTTCTCGCCGGGTTCGGGGTGGTGTGGGCGATGCCGATGCTGTTCCTCGTCGCCGGTCTCGGCGCCCGGCACTCGATCCGTCACCGGGGACCCGCCGGGTTCGCCCGGGAACGCCTGCTGCGGCTCGGCGTCCCGCTGGTCTTCGGCACCCTCGTCCTGTGCCCGCTCCCGCAGTGGCTGCGGCTGCGCGCGGCCGACTCCGGGTACGACGAACCGTACTGGCGGTTCTGGCCGCGCTTCCTCACCGTACGCCCGGATCTCGCCGACTTTCCCTTCGTACTCGAGGGGGACCACTTCGAGACCGGGCACCTGTGGTTCGTCGTACTGCTGCTGGCCTTCTGCCTGCTGCTCGCGCCGGTCGCACGGCAGTTGGCGGCCGCGGCCGGGTACGTCGTTCCCACGCTGCGCCGCCACCCGGTCCTGCTTCTGCTTCCGGCGCTGCCGCTCACCGCTGTCAACGCCCTGCTGGGCATGGAGGAGGGCTTCGCCGGCTGGAACCGCTGGGCCTACCTCCTGTTCCTCCTCCTCGGGTTCGCCCTCGCCGACGACGAACAGGTCCGCGCCCTGACCCGCCGCGCGGCCGTCCCCGTCGGCGTGCTCGGACTGGTCCTCTTCGCCGGGACGGCGCCCGGATTCGTCGCCGGGGACGACCCGTTCACCGCGTGGACGCCGTTCGCGCTGTTCACCCGGGCGCTGTTCGGGGCGGCGGGCTGGTGCTGGGTGCTCGCGATCCTCGGCCTGCTGGACCGGCCCCGGAACGGGACGGCGAGGGCAGGGGGCGGGACCGAGGGGACACGGGGCAGGGACCGGATCCTCCACCGCGCCCTACGGTACGGGGCGCTTGCCGCGCTGCCGTTGTACGTGCTGCACCAGCCGGTCGTGGTCGTCTTCGCCTACGGAGTGGTCGGCTGGTCCGTGCCGGCGGCGGTCAAGTACGCCGTGATCGTGCTCTCCTCACTGGCCGTCATTTTCACCATCCATGAGTTCGGGGTGCGCAGAACCCGGGTGACGCGCTTCCTGTTCGGGATGCGCACCGTATCCCCGGCCCGTCCCGTACCGGCTGCGACACGAACGGGACCACCCCCTCCGACGACGTCCTGATCTGCTTTCCTGGTGGCTTCCGACAGGGACGACGGACTCGGGGCGATCATGCGCGCAGAGGTACGGCAGGTGGCCGAGGGCACCCACCTGGTGCACGGCTCCCACACCAACTGGGTGATTCTCCAGGAGGGGGACGCCGTCACACTGATCGACACCGGGTACCCCGGTGACCGCGAACAGCTCCTCGCCTCCCTCGCGGAGGTGGGCGGTTCACCGGAATCGGTCGCGGCCGTCCTCATCACTCACGCCCACACGGACCACCTGGGCTCCGCCGAGTACCTGCGGGCCACGTACGGCACGCCCGTGTACGCACACGAGGCCGAAGTCCCCCATGCGCGCCGGGACTTCCTCCAGCAGGTGACCGTCGGAGAGGTCCTGCGCAACAGCTGGCGGCCGGGTGTGCTGCCCTGGGCACTGCACGTGGTGCGCTCCGGCGGCACGGCGCACGTGCCGGTTGCCGCACCCGAGCCGTTCCCGCGGTCCGGCCCGCTGGACCTGCCCGGCCGCCCGGTGCCCGTGCACACGCCCGGCCACACCGACGGGCACTGTGTCTTCCATCTCCCGCACCTCGGGGTGGTGGTGTCCGGCGACGCCCTGGTGAGCGCCCACCCGACGTCCCGGATCGACGGACCGCAGCTGCTGCCCCGCATGTTCCACCACGAGCGGGCCACCGCCATCGGCTCGCTGGACATCCTGGCCGAGCTGGCGGGCGACCTGACGCTGCCCGGACACGGCCCCGCGCACCGGGGGTCCCTGGCGGGCGCGGCGGAACTGGCCCGCGAACGCGCGCAATAGGGTGAGCGGGCGACCACCGGTGTGACCATCGCTCCGGAGACGTCCGCCCGCGAGACGAGGACACCCGAGTCATGGCCCTGCAGATCAGCGCGACCAACCCGGAGCATCCCGCGCTCCTGCTGGAACTGCCCTGGCACCTGCCGCTCCAGGAGTGGCCCGAGCAGTACCTGGTACCGCTGCCGCGCGGCATCTCCCGGCACGTGGTGCGCTACGCCCGCGCCGGTGACGAGGTGATCGCCGTCAAGGAACTCGCCCGGCGGCCCGCACTGCGCGAGTACGAGCTGCTGCGCGACCTGGACCGGATCGGCATCCCCGCGGTGGATCCGCTCGCCGTGGTCACCGGCCGCGCGGGCACCGGCGGGGAGCCGTTGGAGAGCGTGCTGATCACCCGGCATCTCAGCGGGTCGATGCCGTACCGGTCGATGTTCGAGACGACGCTGCGTCCGGCGACCATGCACCGGCTGATGGACGCGCTCGCCGTGCTCCTGGTACGGCTGCATCTCGCCGGGTTCGCGTGGGGCGACTGCTCGCTGTCCAACACGCTGTTCAGGCGGGACGCGGGTGCCTACGCCGCCTATCTGGTGGACGCCGAGACCGGTGAGCTGCACCCGGAGCTGAGCCCCGGCCAGCGCGCGTACGACCTGGACCTCGCCCGCGTGAACATCAGCGGCGAGCTGCTCGACCTGGAGGCCTCCGGAGCGCTGCACCCGTCCGTGGACCCCATCGGGTTCGGCACCGAGATCTGCGCCCGCTACGAGGGCCTCTGGCGGGAGCTGACCCGTACCTCCGTCTACCCGGCGGGCAAGTACCACTACATCGAGCGCCGGATCCGCCGGCTGAACGATCTGGGTTTCGACGTGGCCGAGATGCAGATCGAGCACGCCTCCCACGGCGACACGGTCACCTTCGTGCCGAAGGTCGTCGACGCCGGGCACCACCAGCGCCAGCTGTTGCGCCTGACCGGGCTGGACGCCGAGGAGAACCAGGCCAGGCGGCTGCTGAACGACCTGGAGAGCTGGATGGCCACCCAGGACGACTACACCCCCGACGGCGCCCTGCCCGGCGCCCGCCCGGAGGTCCTCGCCCACCGCTGGGTGCGGGAGGTGTTCCGCCCGACCGTGCGTGCCGTGCCGCCCGGACTGCGCGGCGCGATGGACCAGGCGGAGATCTACCACGAACTCCTGGAGCACCGCTGGTACCTGTCCGAGCGGGCCCAGCACGACATCGGTCTCGACACGGCGGTCGAGGACTACATCAGGAACATCCTGCCCAAGGCCCGGGAGACGCTGCGGCCCACGACCGACTGAGCCGGGCAGGGCAGGGCAGGGCAGCGACCGGGGCGCCACCGGCGGTGGCAGCCACGCCCGGCCCTGGCCCCGGCCGCCGGGGCCGGGCGGGTCAGCCGTGCGGCACCACCGCCACCGGGCAGTCCGCGTGGTGCAGGACGCCGTGGGCGACCGAGCCGATCCGGGCCCCGACAGCACTGCGGCGCGCGCGGCGGCCGACGACCATCAGCTGAGCCGTGCCGGACGCCGACAGCAGCACCTGCCCGGCGCTGCCCATCTCCACGTGCTCGACGACGCGCACCTGCGGATAGCGCTCACGCAGCGGCGCGAGGGCGTCCGACAGGGATTTCTGCTCGTACGGCTCCAGGCCCCCGGCCTCGTCCATGAGACGCAGCGTGTCGGGGCTGTAGGCGAACATCGGCGGCAGGGCCCAGGCGCGTACGGCGCGCAGGGTGGCCCCCCGCGCGGCTGCGGCCTCGAAGGCGAATTCCAGCGCGGCGGCGCTGTCCTCCGGGTCGCCCTGCTGGCCGACGACGATCTCCCGCCCGGCGACCTCGCCGGACGGCGTGTCCTCGGCCCGTACGAACACCACCGGCCGCCGGGCCTCGACGATCACCTGCTGGCCGACCGAGCCGACCAGGAAGCCCACGATCCGCCCGTGCCCGCGGGAGCCGAGCACCAGCATCTCGGCGTCCGCCGAGGCGCCGGTCAGGACCCCGACGGCGTCCCCCTCCAGGACATCGGTGGTCACCGCGAGAGCGGGGTGCCGTTCGGTGACCTGGCGGACCGACTCGGCCACCGCGTCGCGCACCCACCGCTCCTGAGTGGCGGCGTCGCCGGCGTCGACCGCCTCGTGCGTCTGGAAGCGCCAGGCGTGCACCACCCGCAACGGCCGCCCCCGGCGGACCGCTTCCCTCGCCGCCCAGGCCAGTCCGGCGAGGCTCTCCTCGGTTCCGTCGACCCCTGCCGTGATCGGGCGTGTCATGCGGTTCCTCCTGTGTCGTGTCCACTACGCACGGTCCAGTCTTCCCTAACCTTCTTGCATGACCTTGACCTGGGAGCAGGTAGTGGTGGACTCGGCCGATCCGGTGGCGCTGGGACGCTGGTGGGCCGAGGCCCTCGGCTGGGTGGTGCGGAGCGACTCGCCCGACGAGTACGGGATCCGGCCGGAGCGGGACCGTCTGCCGGGGCTCGTCTTCGTGCCGGTGCGGACGAGCGGACCGTGAAGAACCGCCTCCACCTGGATTTCCGGCCCGACGACCAGGCGGCGGAGGTCGCCCGCCTGCTCGCCCTCGGTGCCCGCCCGGCGGACGTCGGCCAGGGCGAGCAGCCGTGGCGGGTCCTCGCCGACCCCGAGGGCAACGAGTTCCGCGTGCTCTCCTCACACGCTGTCTGAGCCTGGATCCACCGATGATCATGGAGGGCAGACTGTGTCCTCCCAGGTCAACCAGTCCTTCGGGTGGTAGTCGATCTTCACCTGAGAGGTGAAGGCGCGGAACGGCTCAATCGGGCCGCTGACCTGGACGAAGGCTGCTCGGGTCCGGTTTTCGTCGGTGGATTCAGGCTGAGCCTCGCCGCGCGCAACGCCTGGTTCGAACCTACGATGGACCGGCTGCCGGTGGTGTTTCCGTGGCGCCGGGTACCGGACGGCGACGCCCGCTCTCCGGTGTCGCTCGCGCTCCCCGCCGGAGCTCCGACGACCTCCCTAGGAGCCGGCATGACCAGCGACCAGGCCATCGATCCCGGTGCCGTGCCGAGCGGCGCGGGATGCTCCGACTGCGACGCCGTGGGCGGCTGGTGGTTCCATCTGCGGCGCTGCGCGCGGTGCGGACACGTCGGCTGCTGCGACAGCTCGCCCGGGCAGCACACCACGGCGCACTTCAAAGCCACCGGGCATCCCGTGGTCCGCACCTACGAGCCCGGCGAGGCCTGGTTCTGGAACTACTCCACGGAGGAGCTGTACGAGTCGGGCCCGGACCTGGCCCCGCCCGCGAGCCGTCCGGCCGACCAGCCGGTTCCGGGCCCGTCGGGGCGGGTCCCGGAGGACTGGGAGCAGAAGCTGCGTCGCTGAGGGGCCCACGGGACCGGGGCGGGGCCGGCCCCTCCGCGGAGATCGCCGGCGGAGAAGGTGCGGCCGGTGGCGCGTGCCAGGATGGACGCGTGCCGCAGATCTCCTTCGCCGGTCCGCTCGTCGGCCGCGACGACGAACTCGCCCGGCTCGCCGGGGTGCTGGAGCGCGCCCGCGGGGGTGAGCCGCGCTGATCGCCGGGGGCGCCGGGGCGGGCAGGACGAGGCTGCTGGACGACCTGCCCCGCCGGCACCCGCTCCGGCCCCTGCTGGCCGAACTGGTGCGGCTGCCCTCGGTGGAGCGGCTGGAGCTGCGACCGTTGCCCGACCCCGACGTGGCCCGGCTGGTGCGCGCCCTCGAACAGTGGCCGCTGCCGGACGCCACGGTCCGCCGGATCGTCGAGCGTGCCGAGGGCAACGCCTTCTACGCCGAGGAACTGCTCGCGGGCGGGGTACCCAGCCGGCTGGCCGACGTGCTCCTCATCCGGATCGAACAGCTCTCCGAGACCGCCCAGCGGGTGCTGCGGACCGCTGCCGTCGCGCCGTCGTCGTAGCGGGCCGTATCGCCACTCCCGCTGTTCCCGCCCTTCCCGACACTCCTCACACCCACCCCAAATAACCGCTTTGAACGGATATCGCAGCAATACTGTGCTGATCGGTCGCACCCGGTACGTCCGGCACAGTGGGCAACTGTGGGCTGCCGACAGTCAGATGACGGATGGTCGGCGGAAGCGGGAGAGAACAGCCGAATGGTCTCAGCGACGACGATGCGCAGGGGGGCGGCCGCCGCCGCGGTGGCCGCCCTGACCCTCCAGGCAGCTGCGGCACATGCCGCTCTCCCGGTTCCGGACACGGCCCGACCCTCGGTGGCCACGGCGCTGCCCGCCCCCGACCTGGCCGGCCTCGGGAGCGTGCTGCGCACGGCACGGTCGCAGGGCGCGCCCGGCGCCCTGGCCCGGATCGACGACCACGGCACGGTGCACCGGACGTCCTTCGGCCTCGCCGACCGCGGGACCGGGCGGGCCATCGCGACCACCGACCGCTTCCGCATCGGCAGCGTCACCAAGATCATGTCCGCCGTGGTGGTCCTGCAACTGGTCGACGAGGGGAAGGTGAAGCTCGACGACCCGGTCAACCACCACCTGCCAGAACTGCTGCCCGACGACCGGATCACCGTCCGCCATGTGCTGAGCCACCGCAGCGGTCTGTACGACTACACCAACGACCTGTTCGCGTGGACGGTCCCCGGTTTCGAGGCGGTCCGCACCAAGACCTTCACCCTGAGCCGGCTGGTGGAACTGTCGCTGGAACGTCCCCGGACCACCGCCCCCGGCGGCGCCTACAACTACTCCAACACCAACTTCGTCGTCGCGGGCCTGCTCATCAGGAAGCTGACCGGCCACTCCCTCGCGACCGAGTACCGCAACCGGATCATCGACCCTCTCGGGCTGAGCGACACGTCCTACCCGCATCCCCGCACCACGATCCCCGGTCGCCACACGCGCGGTTACCTCACCCCGGACGCACCGGCGACGGAGCTCGTCGACGCCACTGAGCAGACGGTGTCCTGGGCGCAGAGCGCAGGCGCCGTCGTCTCGAGCACACGGGACCTCAACACCTTCCTGTCGGCACTGCTCGCCGGCCGGCTCACCTCGACGGCCGGCCTGGCGCAGATGCAGCGCTGGGTCCCCGCGGGCACGGGTCAGGCGTACGGGCTGGGGCTGCGGCGCCGCGATCTGTCGTGCGGGGTGTCCGTGTACGGGCACACCGGCGCCGTCCAGGGCTACTACACCTACGCGTTCACCTCGAAGGACGGCGGGCGCAGCCTCACCGCGCTCGCCACCACCTCGAACAACGCCCCGGTGATGAGCACGATGCTGGGCACACTGGAGTCCGCCTTCTGCGGCAAGGGGGCGACGGTCCGGCGGGGCTCCGCTCCGGCGCAGTGGCACGAGGACACCACGGCGGGGACGCAGCCGGGGGGAACAAAACCCGCGGCGACGGGGACCTCGCCCGGCTGACCGCCCCGGGAACCCGCGCCCGTCGCCAACCGTTGTCCGGGCACCCCCCACCGGTCCGTGACGACGACGGACCACTGACGGCTGACGACAGCAGGGCGGCGCGATGAGCGAGTTGGTCCCCGGCGGCAATCTGGCCCTTCCGGGCGGCACGGTGACCGTCCGGGTGCCGGGCCCCTACGACGTGTCCGCGCTGATCACCGACGACGGCGGAAAGGTCGGGGACGACGCCGACTTCGTGTTCTTCAATCAGCCGTCCGCCCCCGGCGCCCGCCTGCACGGCGACACGCTCACCGTCGACCCGAGCGCCCTGCGGCCCGGCGCCGTCCGGGTCACGGTGGCCGTCAGCGCCGCAGACCCCACCATCCCACTGAGCGACCTGCCCCCGCCCGTCCTCCAGGTCACCGACGCCGGCGGGCGCCCCCTCGCCCGGTTCTCACCGGCGCACCCCGGGCAGGAGTCGGTGCTGCTCCTCGCGGAGATCTACCGGCGCGGCGAGGGCTGGAAGCTGCGCGCCCTCGGCCAGGGGTACGCCGACGGACTGGCCGGTCTGGCCCGGGACTTCGGCGTCGACGTGCTCGACGAGGCGGAGCCCGGGGTGGCCGGGGTGGCCGGGGTTCCGGCTGCGGCGGCGCCGTCGGCCGTCCCCGATCCGGCAGGCTACCTCGGTCCGGTCAACTCCGCGCGGGCCGAGGCGGGTTCGCCTCCGATCGCGCTCGACGCGCGGCTGATGTCGGCGGCCCGTGCGCACGCCGAGGCCATGGCGGCGCAGCGACACCTCGCCGTCGAGAGCCGGGACGGTGTCTCCGTCCACCAGCGGGTCGTCGCCGCCGGATACGCGTATCTCACCGTCGGCGAGCATCTGGTGTCCGGTCCGCGCACCCCCGCCGAGTTCGTCGCCCACTGTCTGCGCAACGAGCCGTCCCGGCGCACCCTGCACGGTCCCGCCTTCACCCACGCCGGTCTGGCGTACGCGGGCGACGGCCCCGCCGGTGACGTCTACTGGACGGCGCTGTGGGCCGTTCCGCTCACCCCGGCCGGCCTGACCCGGACGGTGACGGACGTGGTCGACCTCACCAACCGGGAACGCGCCCGGGCCGGGCTGCCGCCCCTGGCCGTCGATTCGCTCCTCGTCACGGCCGCGCAGGCGCACAGCGCCGACATGGTGGCCCGCGACTTCTACTCCCACACCGCTCCCGGCGGCAGCCGTCCCTGGGACCGGGCCGCCGCCGCGGGCTCCGCGCGCCGGACCATCGGCGAGAACATAGCCTGCGGCCAGCGCTCGGCCGCCGAGGTGGTGGAAGGGTGGATGAACAGCCCCGGCCACCGCGCCAACATCCTCAAGCCCGACTTCACCCACATCGGCGTCGGCTTCGCGGGCGGCGGCCGCGCCGGCACGTACTGGACCCAGCTCTTCGGCGCTTAGCTTGCCGTAAAACCTGGCGGTCTCGAACAGGCGTTGTTCGAGCTCCTCGCATGGGAAAACGCCGGACAAGGCGACGGCCACGCCGTAATCCTGAGGTTGTGACACCGAGTAAGGCCGACGCGGCCGTCGTTCCCAGTGTGCCCGATCCCAGTGCCCGCGACGCGGCCTTGCGTGAACTCAAGGAGTTCCGCGTCGATGTCCGCTCCTGCCTCACGCGATGGGGCGATGCGCTCTTCGAGATCGCCGATGCAGTGCTGTGCAGCGAGGGACCGGTACGCAACCTGGCCGAACTCAGCCTCGTGCCCGAACACGCCCGTTCCCACGGCTCCATTCAGCGCGCCATGAACAACGGCCGTGTCGACGTCGAGCGCTTGAACTGGTCCTTCGCCCTGCACGACCTGCCGCGTGGCCCCGGCGGCGGGATCGTGCTCGCCGTGGACACCACCCCCTGGCCACGCCCGGACGCCGGCACCAGTGACCAGCGCACTTTCTGTCATACCTACGGCCGCGCCGAGGGCGCCCACGAGACGATCCCCGGCTGGTGCTACTCCGTCGTCGCCGCCCTGACCAGCGGCCCCACCTCCTGGACCGCACCCCTGGATGCCCGCCGCCTACGCCCGGGCGAACACCTCCAAGAGGTCACCGCCCACCAGCTGCGCAGTGTCGTGAGCCGGATCGTCGCCCTCGGACGCTGGACGGTGGGCGACCCACCGATCCGGATCGTGACCGACTGCGGCTACGACGGCCCTTACCTCGCCCACCAGCTCGCCGACCTGCCCGTCGAGGTCTGCGTACGCCTGCGCGGCGACCGCGTCCTCTACCAAGACGCGCCCCCGGGCGGAGGCGTCGGCGCGAAGGGCGGCCGGCCCCGGCGCCACGGCGAGCGCTTCGAGTTCCACCACCCCGACACCTGGCAACCACCCGCCCACGACACCGTCCGCACCCTCGACAAGTACGGGAACGTCCGTGTGCGCTGCTTCGAGCGCCTGCACCCCAAGCTCAACCGGCAGACGATCTGGCAGCACCACCCCGAACCCGAACTGCCCATCGTCCCGGGCACGGTGATCCGCCTGGACGTCGACCGTCTGCCCTCCGGCGGCAGCCCGAAGCCCCTGTGGCTGTGGTGGTCACGCACCGGCGCGGACGCCGACCTCGCCGACAGCGCCTGGTCGTGCTTCCTGCGCAGATTCGATCTTGAGCACACCTTCCGCTACTGGAAGCAACACCTGGGCTGGACGAGCATCTGCCTGCGCTCTCCTGCCGCAGCCGATCGCTGGACCGCTCTCGTCCTGGCCGTCTACACCCAACTACGCCTGGCCCGGCCCCTGGCCGCCGACCTCAAGCGCCCCTGAGAGAAACCCCTGGCTGCCCACCAGCTCACCCCCGGCCGCGTCCGCCGGGGGTTTCGTCAAGTTCGCAGATCACTGCCCGTCCTCACGAACGCGCCGAAACCTTCCCGTCCCGGTCCCGGCCATCCGCCCGGCCGACGCAACATACGGAAGGCGCCAACTTACGAGGTCGGAAACGCCCTGCTCGGCACAGCAGATCAGACAGACAAGCGAGCAACCGAACAAGGACCCCGCTGACCACCCCAGGTTTTACGGCAAGCTCAGAGCCCCGAACAAAAGCGGACAGGTGCACGGCTCGGGCCTCGGCGTTCACCGGTGGGTGGTCGAGCGTGGGCTGTCGTGACTGCACGGTTTCCGGCATCTGAGGATCCGTTGGGAGCGCCGGGACGACATCCATGACGGCTTCCTGCAGTTGGCGGTCTGCCTCATCCTGTACCGGCGCGTCCGAGCACTCTGTTCGGGGCTCTCAGGGCCTCTCGTTCGGGTCATGCCGGGCTCGCGGGCCCCGGCATGACCCGAACGAAAGACCCCAGCCGTGCAACCGGGCCTTGGCGGAGGGGGCCCATCCGGGTGAAGATGCCTGCATGAAGGGTGATCTTTTTTCCAGCCGGCACATGGTGCAGCCCGCCTCGGCTCCGGGCATGACGGTCGAGAACGCCAAATGCATCCGGTACGTGGTCAACGGCGAGATGCACGCCCGGCAGGGCGCGATGATCGCCTACCGTGGCGGCCTCCAGTTCGAGCGCAAGGGCCAGGGCGTGGGCGGCATGCTCAAGCGCGCGGTGACCGGCGAAGGGCTGCCGCTGATGGCGGTGCGGGGGCAGGGCGAGGCCTGGTTCGCGCACGAGGCGCAGAACTGCTTCATCGTCCAGGTCGACTCCGGCGACGAGTTCACCGTCAACGGCCGCAACGTCCTGTGTTTCGACTCCACGTTGTCGTACCGCATCGCGACCGTGAAGGGCGCCGGCATCACCGGTGGCGGCCTGTTCAACAGTGTCTTCACGGGGCACGGCCTCCTGGGCCTGGTGTGCGAGGGCGACCCGCTGGTCCTCCCGGTGTCCCCGCAGTACCCGGTCCACGTCGACACGGACGCGATCGTCGGCTGGACGGCAGGTCTGTCGACCTCCCTGCACCGCTCGCAGTCGCTCGGTTCGATGCTGCGCGGCGGCTCGGGCGAGGCGGTGCAACTGGTGCTGCAGGGCGAGGGGTACGTCATCGTGCGGCCCAGCGAGGCCACGCCGACGAAGGCGCAGCAGCACTGAGGTCCGTCCCCGAACACCCGCTCCGGCTTCGGTGCGGCCGCGCCTTTGGGCACACCGTGTTGACCTCGGTGGTCCGGCCGGGTCAGGGTTCGTCCCGGTGCGGATCATGTCCCCGTGCCAGGGAGGGTGGTTGTGGTGATCGGGATGGCGGAGATCGAGGCCGCGGCCGGGCGGATCGCCGGGCACGTGGTGCGGACGCCGACGGTGCCGAGCCCCGGGCTGTCGGCGCTGCTGGGCGCCCCGGTCACGGCGAAGCTGGAACTGTTGCAGCGCACCGGCTCGTTCAAGGCACGCGGCGCGGTGGCGAAGCTGCTGTCGCTGAACGAGGCGGAACGGGCCGCCGGGGTCGTGGCGGTGAGCGGCGGCAATCACGGGATCGCCGTCGCGGTCATGGCCGCCGCCCTCGACGTCAAGTCCACGGTGGTGATGCCGAGGTCGGCGCCCGCGCGGTCGGTGGAGGTCGCGGAGACCGCCGGCGCGTCGGTGCGGCTGGCCGACGACATGGAGGGCGCGTTCGCGCTGACGACGCGGCTCCAGCAGGAGGGGCTGACCCTCGTCCACCCCTTCGACGACCCGGTGGTGATCGCCGGACAGGGCACGGTGGGACTGGAGTTCGCCGAGGACGCCGGTGACCTGACCGACGTCCTGGTGAGCATCGGGGGCGGCGGGCTGGTCTCCGGTGTGGCGGCGGCGCTGCGGGCCCGGCGGCCCGGAATCCGGATCTGGGGGGTGGAGACGGAGGGCGCCCAGGCGATGTCCGAGGCCCTCTTGGCGGGCGGACCGGTGCCGGTCGGGCTGTCCTCGATCGTCTCCACGCTCAGCGCTCCGGCCGTGTCGCAGTTGACGTACGAGCATGTGTCGGAGCTGGTCACCGAGGTGCTGGTGGTGTCCGACCGGGAGGCCGTGCGGGGCTCGCTCGATCTGGCGGACCATGCCAAGGTGTGGACCGAGCCGGCCGCGGGCTGTCTGCTGCCTGCCGCGCGACAAGTGCTGGAGCGGGTCGGCGAGGGGGCCGGGATCGGGCTGGTGGTGTGCGGAGGCAATGCGGCCACCGGCGACATGATCGCCTGGGCGTCCCGCTTCGGACTGCGTTGATCCTTGCGGCCGGGCCGCCCGTGACGCCCTGTCCGCCGCCCTCCCTCGACGCGGGACCGGGCTCGAAGACCGACCCGGAGTCTGACCGAAGGACAGGAATGCGTCGGAACCGGGATTCGGGCGCCGCCTCTTGAACGAAGGCCGTGCGGTCCCGCGTACCACTGAGAAAGGCGGACAGCAGCGGCTTCGACGAGGGATGGCCATGGGCAGGGCGCACGTCTCCACACACCAGCCGGTCGCCGGGCGGTACCGGCTGGTCGAAATCATCCACCGCGAGACCAACCACGTCTGCTGGTACGCCGACGACCTCGGGACGGGCCGCCCCTGCCTGGTCACACAGGTCGCGCTGCCCGGGGATCCGGGCGAGGCCGCGCGTCACGCCCCCTCCCGCGTCCTGCATGCGACCGGGACGATGGCGCGGTTGTGTCCCGGCCGAATCGCCACGGTCGTCGACTCCGTCGACGAGAACGGCTTCCTGTGGACCGCCGCCGCCTGGGTCGACGGCACCCCTCTCGGTGAACTCCTCGCCGAACAGGGCGCGTTCACCTTCATCCGGGCCGCGCGCATCGGGCTGGAACTGCTCGACGTACTGGACGCCGCACACAGCGCGGGCGTGACGCACGGCGAACTCGGCCCCGGCCAGGTGTTCGTGCGGGAGACCGGTCCGGTCGTGGTCACCGGGTTCGGCCTGGCGGGCACCGGCCCGGCCCTCCGGCTCACGGCGCCGTCGTACGCGGCGCCGGAGCAGGCCCGTGGCGAGGACGCCGGACCCGAGGCGGACCTGTGGGCGCTGGGCGCGCTCCTCCACACGATGGTCGAGGGGCGCCCGCCCTTCCGTGACCGGGGGCGGCCGGAGGCCACGCTGAAGGGAGTGGACCGGCTGCCGTTGCGCGGGCCCCTTCGAGCGGGACCGCTCACCCAGGTCGTCCAGGGGCTGCTGTGCAAGGACGCGGCGGAACGGCTGACCGGGCAGGTGGTCCGCGAGGCACTCGGCCGTGTTCTCACGGAGGAGAACCCCGGCACGGCTCCTGATGCCGTGCCGGACCGCCCTCGGCTGCGCCGCGCGTACCCCACCGTCCTCAGAGAACTCGGCCGCGACGGGAGCAGACGGACGGCGGTCCTCGGCACCACCCTGGCCGTGGTCACCGTCGCGGTCGCCGTGCTCACCGCGGCCCCCCGGGGGCTGCCCGGCACCGACTCCGGGTCCGCCGCCGACACCCCGAGCGCGCCGCCCACCTCCGCCGCCGCTCCGGCCTCCCCGCCGGACGTGCCCCGGGCGCCCGGGGCGTCCGGTGACCCGGACGACCGGGACGAGCCGGCGCCGACACCGGCCCCGACCACCCCGGCTCCTTCGGGGTCGGGGGATCTCCCGCCCGGCTACGGCCTCCTGCGCGCGCCGGAGGGCTTCTCCGTCGCGCTGCCCGAGAACTTCGAGCGCCTCGACACCTCCCGCGTCTCCGACCTGGCCTACCGCGTCACCTTCGGCACGGACGGCGGCACCCGTACCCTCGCGGTCACCTACAGCGAGCGGGTGGGGACCGACCCGGTGGCCGTGTGGCGGGACGAAGTCGAGCCGCCCCTGGAGCGGACGGCCGGCTACGAGCGGATCGGCGCGATCCGCGCGACCACTTACCAGGGGCGTGAGGCCGCCGACATGGAGTGGCTCTCGGCGGATGACGGCACCCGGGTCCACACTTTCGGCCGCGGGTTCCTGCTGGGCGGCGGACGCGGCTTCTCGCTGCGCTGGACGACCCCGGCCGCCGACTGGGCGGACCCCGCGAACCAGGAGGCGCTACGGACGTTCCTGCGGACGTTTTGGCCGTCCTCCGGCTGAGGCTGCGCCGCGCGGTGCGCGCAGCCGGCGCAGGGGCGCCCGGTGCAGCGGGCGGGTGCGCCAGTGGGCCGTGAAGGTCCGGTCCGTGAGGGAGCACGTGACCCGGAGACGGTGCGGGGTCTCCAGGAACACCACGTCCACGGCGAAGGTGCCGTCGTCGGTCCAGCCGCCGCTCACCGCGGTCGGGCAGGGCTGGTCGGAGACCGCCCACCCCTCGCCGCCGAGCGGCAGGTCGAGGCGGTGGCCGTCGTCCACGAGGCTCAGCCTCCAGCGTCCGCCGGCGTCCGCCGTCACCTCGGCGGCGGTGAGCGTCGGCTGGTCCGCGCAGCCCCCGCCGTACGGGGTGAAGCGTACGGCGGACCGGTCCCGCGCCCGCTCCGGCGGTACCGGGCCACCCGCGGCCGGCGGCAGGGCGAGACGGGCGAGACGCTCGCCGAGGACCCGGTCCTCGGCCTCCCGCCCGGTGAGCGGGCCGGGGCGGAAGGCCGGTACGAGATGCCGCCAGACCAGGTCCAGGTACTGCTGCATCTGCTCGGTGGCCGCCGTCGTGGCGACCACGGCGTCGTGCTCGGGCAGGACGAGGCAGAACTGTCCGTACGCCCCGTCGCCCCGGAATCCGTGCTGGGACGTCCAGAACTGGAAGCCGTAGCCCCGGTCCCAGTCCTGCCGGCCGGTCTCCCCCATGGCCCCGGCGGTCGGTATGTGCGGACGCGAGGCCCTGGTGACCCATCCCTCGGGCAGTAGGCGCTTGCCGTCCCACATCCCGTCGTCGAGGTACAGCAGGCCGAGCCGGGCGATCGCGTCGGTGGTGGCGTGCAGCCCGCTGAAGCCGATCTCACGGCCGGTGCGGTCGCACTGCCACAGCGCCTCGCCGATGCCGAGCGGGTCCAGCAGGCGGGGTCGCAGCCAGTCGGTGAGCGACTGTCCCGTCTCCCGCTGCACGATCGCGGCGAGCGTGTACGTGCAGGGCTGGTTGTACGCGAAGACCGTGCCGGGGTCGCGGTCGGGCGGCTGCAGCAGAAACCCGCGTACCGGCTCGGCGGGGTCGGCCGCGTAGGCCGCGTCCACGGTCTCGGTCTCGTGGCCGCTCGCCATCGACGCCACGTGCCGGACCAGCATCGCCCGGCTGCGCGGGTCGGCGATGTCCGCCTCGAACTCGGGGAAGTACGAGAGCACCGGGGCGTCGAAGTCGATCAGCCCCTCGGCCTCGGCGAGGGCGGCGGCGGTGACTGTGAAGCTCTTGCTGAGCGAGTACAGCAGGTGCGGCCGCTCGGGGGTGTACGGAGCCCACCAGCCGGCGGCGGCCTGCCGGCCGTGGCGCAGGATCATCAGGCTGTGCGGCTCGATGTCCGGGGTGTCGTCGAGGGCGTCGAGGAAGGCGTGGACACCGGAGGCGTCGACGCCCAGCGCGGCGGGGGCGTCGGTGGGCAGCGGGTGGGCAGTCATGGGGTGGATCCTGCCCGGCCACCCGGACTCGATGCACCGTCAGGCGGCCGGTGGTCGGGCGAGGGCCGGCGGGCGGAGCGGAGCGGAGCGGAGCGAGGCAGGGCGAGGCAGGGCGGAGCGAAGCGGGGCGAGGTGGGGCGAAGCGAAGCGAGGCGAGGTGGGGCGAAGCGAGGTGGGGCGAAGCGAGGTGGGGCGAAGCGGGGCGAAGCGAGGCGAAGCGAGGTGGGGCGGAGCGGGGCGGAGCGGAGCGGGGCGGAGCGGAGCGGAGCGAGGCGGAGCGGGGCGGGGCGGAGCGGAGCGGGGCGGGGCGGAGCGGGGCGGAGCGGGGCGGAGCGGGGCGGAGCAGGGCGGAGCGGAGCGGAGCAGGGCGGGGCGGAGCGGAGCGGAGCGGAGCGGAGCAGGGCGGAGCGGGGCGGAGCGGAGCGGGGCGGAGCGGGGCGGAGCGGGGCGGGGCGGATCAATCCCCCGGACGGCTGAGCATTTCCCGTGGCCTCGGGTAGGAGAGGGCCCTACGCCGGTACAGCCAGGAGGCCTCTCGTGAACTCGACGGTGCACAAGACCTTGGTGGTGGAGCTCCAGGCGGGCGTCACGGACCGCTTCCCCGTGCTCGCCCACCTGAGCTACGACCCCGCCGACCCGTTCGCGGTCACGCTGGTCTTCAGCCACGACGGCCGGGTCCTGGCGCGCTGGCGACTGGACCGCGAGATGCTCGCCGACGGCCTCACCCGCCCGGTCGGGACCGGTGACGTGCGGCTGCGTCCGGAGTCCGGAGGGATAGGGCGGGAGCTGCGGATGGAGTTCCTCGGTGAGCCCCACGCCGACGGCGGCCGGCACCACGCGGTGGTGTTCGCGTGGGCCGGGACGGTCGGGGACTTCCTGAGCAGCACCTTCCGCTCGGTCCCGGCCGGTGGCGAGGAGACCCGCCTCGACGACTTCCTCACGGAGGTCCTCACGGGCCGCTGAGCCGCGGGTCACCGGCCCTCTCCCGATCCGGTGAACCCGCGGCCGCGTACGTCACGGGGTCGTGTGCCGGGACCGGGTCCACAGCGGGAGCACGAACCAGCACAGCAGGTACCAGGCCACCACTCCGGCGACCAGGTACGGGACGAAGCCGTCGTGGGTGGCGACCCGCAGGATCAGCAGCAGTGAGGCGCAGGTGGTGGCGAGCAGCAGGACGAGGCCGAGCAGGGTCAGCCGGGAAGCCCACCGGACGGCCTGCGGTTTGATCCTCCTCCCGGACACCAGCCGGTGCAGCGAGACGGGGCCGATGAGCGCACCGGTGGCACAGGCCCCGAGGACGACCGTGACGATGTAGATCGTCTGGTCGGCGTCGGACAGTTCCTCGTACTTGGGCGTGAACACGACGGTCAGCAGGAAGCCGAAGAGGATCTGGACGCCCATCTGGGCGACGCGGACCTCCTGGATGACCTCCTGCCACATCCGGTCCGCCCGCTCGTCCGCGGTCTCGTCGCGGCCTCTGCGCCCGCTCTTGTCCTGCTGCGTGTGCGACACGGTGCGCCTCCTGGGGTGAAGAACGGCCTCGACCCGTCTCTCCCTCGGGTGCCCACCGTCCGGGGCTCCTACCGCCTCACGGTCGCGCACGAGCGGGCTCCACCGGGTCCGTCACCGGCAGGCGCCCGCCCGGCCCTTCACCGCCGGGCTGCCGCCCGGTGCGTCACCAGCGGCCCTCCACCTGGTTCTTGATCCGCCGCTCGTACAGGTCGTCGATCGCGGTGAGCGTCTGCTCGGACAGCTCCGGGAGCCGGGCGGCGTGCGCGTTGGCCCGGGCCTGCTCGGGCGAACGGGCGCCGGGGATGACGGTGGTGACACCGGGCTGTCGGACGATCCAGCGCAGGGCCAGTTGGGCCGGGGTGTATCCCTCGGGGGCGAGCGCGGCGAACTCGGCGGCGGCTTCGACGCCGGTCGTGTAGTCGACGCCGGAGAAGGTCTCGCCCTGGTCGAAGGACTCGCCGTGCCGGTTGAAGGTGCGGTGGTCGTTCTCGGGGAAGACGGTGTCCTTGGTGTACCTGCCGGACAGCAGACCGGAGGCGAGCGGGACGCGGGCGATGACGCCGACGCCCGCCGCGCGGGCCGCCGGGAGCACCTCGCGCAGCGGCTTCATGCGGAACGGGTTGAGGATGATCTGCACGCTCGCCACGTTCGGCCGGGCGATCGCGGTCAGTGCCTGGGCGCAGGTCTCCACGCTGACCCCGTACGCGGCGATCCGCTCCTCCGCGACCAGGGTGTCAAGGGCGTCGAAGACCTCGTCGGTGGAGTACACGGGGGTCGGCGGGCAGTGCAACTGCACCAGGTCGACGCGGTCGACGCCGAGGTTGCGGCGCGAGCGGTCGTTCCACGCGCGGAAGTTGTCCAGTACGTAGTTCTCCGGGATCTGTTCGACCCGGCGGCCCATCTTGGTGGCGACCAGTACGTGCAGATCGGGCCGTCCGCTCAGGAACGACGCGATGGTCTGCTCGCTGCGCCCGTCGCCGTACACATCGGCGGTGTCGAAGAAGGTGACCCCGGATTCGGCGGCGGCCTCCAGCACCGTGAGGGCCTGCTTGTCGTCGACATCCCCCCAGTCCGCACCGAGTTGCCAGGTGCCGAGACCGATCACGGAGGCGTGCTGACCCGACCTGTCGAATGTGCGCTCGTCCATGGCGTCAGTCTGTCATCCGTCACGGCCGGGTGCGGGATCGGCGGCCCCGGCCCGCCCGTCCCGGCCGGCCAGGGGGTGAGATGGGTCTGTGCAGGGCGGGCGCGTACCGGTCCACCGGGACGTCGACGGCGGTGGAACGCACATGGGTGCCGCGGACGATGCCGTACAGACGCCGATGCCGAGCAGGGCGCCGACGGCCGGTTCGGCACGCAGGCCCGCCTCGGGGCCGGTGAGGCGTTCGGTGAGCCGCTCGGTCACCTGAGCGCGGAAGTCGGCGCGCATGATGTCGCCCTGTGGGCCGTGCAGGGGCGCGAACACGATCCGCAGCAGTGGGTCGGTGCCGTGCTCGGACCGGCTGACCACCACCTGCCGGACCATGTGCCGTCCGAGGTCCTCCAGCGGCGCGTCCAGCAGGGCGGCGGCGTCCGTCTCGAAGGACATGAGGCGGGCGAGGAGCGCGTCCTTGTTGCCGAAGCACTTCAGGATCAACGGCGGGCTCACCCCGGCGCGTTCGGCGACCGCCTTGAGCGTGATGTCGGCGTGTGCGTGCCGGGCCAGGAGATGGCGGGCCGCCCGGAGGACGGCGGCCCTGCCGGCCTCGTCGTCCCGGCGGACCGGGGCGGCCGGAACGGGTGGCGCGGCCGGAGTGGGCGGCGTGGGTGGGGCGGGTGGGGTGCTCATGGCGTTCATGCTCCTTCCCTCGCCCGGTCCCCGCCCGCTTTGCCGCCGCGGCCGAAGGCCCGCCGGGTCCCGGCCCCGTCCGGGTCACGGGGCATGGCCGGCGCGGTCGCACAGGCCGCGAGCGCGATCGCACAGGCCATCGCGAACACCGGCAGGTAGCCGTGCGGGGTGGGTGCGGGCAGCCCGGCGACCGGGCTGGTGTGGTGCACCAGGACGGCGGCCACGGCGAAGGTATGGTTCCGCGACGCTGCTCGCGGGACCGGGCTCGGCCGTGCTCAGGCGCTCTCGGCCGTGCGGCACTCGGGGTGGCCCCAGCCGCTGTCGTTCTTGGCGATGGGCTCGCCCGCCGCGTAGGGCCGGCCGCAAAGGCAGCGGCCCGGGAACTTCGCCTTGATCGTGCGGTTCGAGGAGCCACCGCGCGGACGGGACGACGTCTTCGCCCCGGTGGACCTGCGCTTGGCGGCACCGGCGGGCGGGGTGTCCGGGGAGGGCGGCGGCTCGGGCGAGCCCGCGTCGCTGCCCGCGTCCTGCTGGACGACGGCCGCCTGGCTGGCGGCGCGGTCGGCGAAGTCGTTGAGGCGGTCTCCGTCGGCCTGGTGGGCGGGGACGTAGCGGAACTCGACCGAGCGGCCCTGCAGGAGGTCGTCGATGCTGACGACGAGTTCCTGGTTGGCGACCGGTTTACCGGCCGCCGTCCGCCAGCCGTTGCGCTTCCAGCCGGGCAGCCAGGTGGTGACCGCCTTCATCGCGTACTGCGAGTCCATCCGGACCTCGAGCGGCACGTCGGGGTCGGTCGCCGCCAGCAGCCGCTCCAGCGCGGTGAGTTCGGCGACGTTGTTGGTGGCTCTGCCGAGCGCGCCCGCCTGCCAGCGGACCGGGGTCTCGGAGGCGTCGGCGATGACCCAGGCCCAGGCGGCGGGTCCGGGGTTGCCCTTGGAAGCCCCGTCGCACGCGGCCACAACACGTTCACGCATGCGCCCGATCATGCCATGGCCTGGCGGGGTGCCAGGCCGCGCGGTGCGCCTGCCCGGGAGAGCCCGTCGGGCCGCTCCCCGGGGCGATCCCGATGGCCGACGCGATCCGGGCGATCAGGTCAGTCGTTCGGCACGTCGGTGGTGCCGGGCGTCTCGCCCTCCATGGTCGTGACGTCGATCACCGAGAAGTTCGCGCCCTGCGGGTCGCTCAGTGCGGCGAACCGCCCGAAGGGAGTGGTGATCGGCCCGAAGTGCAGGGTGCCGCCCCGCTCGGTGGCCCTGGTCACCGCCTCGTCGCAGTTCTCGACGGCGAAGTAGACGTTCATGTACGACGGCACCTCGGGCGGGAAGTCCTCCGTCATCGCCATCCGGCCGAGCACGGTCTCCTGGCCGAGTTCGTAGAGCCGGAAGTCGACCGAGTCGTCCTCGAGCTGCCTCGACCTGTAGGAGAAGACGGCGGGGAAGAACGCGTCGGTCTTCTCCGGGTCCCGGGTGCAGACCTCCGCCCAGCAGTACGCGCCGGATACACCGGTCGCCTCGAAGCCCTCGTGGGTGCCGGCCTGCCAGAGGCCGAAGACGGTGCCACCAGGCTCGCGGGCCAGGCACATCGTGCCGAAGTCGCCGACCCTCATCGGCTCCATCAGCATCTCGCCGCCGTTGTCCCGGATACGGACGGCGGTGGCAGCGGCGTCCCGGACCGCGAGATAGAGGCACCACTGCGACGGGCCCTCCTGGCCGGGCATGGGCGGGACGACGGCCGCCACCGCCTTGCCGTCGGCGTAGGCCTGGGTGTAGTTGCCGAACTCCGACGACGACCCGCCGAAGGTCCAGCCGAGGACGTCTCCGTAGAAACTCTTGGCCCCCTCGACGTCGTTGAACATCACGTCGGCCCAGCAGGGGGTTCCCTCGGGTTGTACGGCCATGATGGCGTGCCCTCTCCGGACGGGTGGTCGCTCCTTCCTTCACGCTAATCACCCGTACCCGGACCCGCGCGCCGAACCGCCCGAGCGGCCGCCGAGCCGCGGTGAACGGCCTGTCCTGAAGCGTGTCTTCCCCTCCGGGCCGGGCTGTGCTTGCCTGGGGTGCCGTTTGGGCCGGGCGGGGTGGGAGTCAGGTATGCGCAAGCCGTGGATCGTGGGAGTGGCGCTGGCCGCCGTGCTGCTCGGTGCGTGCGGGGACCCGTCGTCCGATCCGTCCGCCGAGCCGCCGGCCGCCGCCCCCGAGGCGTCGGCCACCACGCACCAGCGTCCCGCGGCCTCCCCGGGCACGGGTTCCTCCGGGAAGGCTTCCTCCGAGGCCCCCTCTCCCGGTGTCACGTCGTCGTCCGGCGCCGGATCCGGGAAGCCGCCCACCGTGCTGTACCTCGGCGACTCGCTCGCGATGGAGAACCAGGAGGTCCTCGGGCGGGAGCTGCGCGGGGATCTGCGCGCGCGGTACACCAGCGCGCCCTACTCGGGCACCACCCTGTGCGACTACCTGGAGGGTTCGGCCGAGCGGTCCCTGGTCCCGGCGGCGGACAAGGCGGCGGCACTGGTGCGCTCGGTGCGGCCGGACTACGTGGTGCTGCAGTTCTGGGGCAACGCCTGGGACTACACCCCCTGTATGGACGGGATCACCTACGACGCCGCCCGCGAGCGGTACCTCGAGCGGTACGCGACCGACGCGCGTCGCCTCACCGAGCAGATCACCGCGGCCGGCGCGGCCCGACCGCCGCGCATCGTCTGGGTGTTGCAGGGCCCCGACCCGATCACCCCCGACCGGGTCCGGCGGGTGAACGCGCTCTACGAGGAGCGGGCCGCCGCGTCGGGCGGCCTCCTGGCCGACGTGGGCAAGGCGGTGAGTCCGGCGGGGGCGCGCTACACCTGGGCGCAGTATTTGCCCTGCAACGCCTACGAGCGGGCCCATCCCGAGTACTGCACCCAGCGGGGCCGTGACCGGACGGCCCTGCACCGGGACGACGACTACCTGCATTTCTGTCGGGCACCCACGACGTCGACGCCGAAGCCCTGCCCGGTCCGCTCGCCCGGCATTCTGCGCATGGCGCAGGAGATCACCCGGGTGGTCGGGGAGCACGCCCGCTCACGCTGACGGGACGAGGCGTCGCGGCACAGGCAGGACGCGACGAGGGCTCGGGCAGTGGGGCGGGGCCGTCCCGCTGCCCGCCCCACTGCGCACGGTGGGTCACTCGCCCGCGTAGGCCTTCTCCAGGGCGGCGATGTCGAGCTTGCCCATCGACATCATGGCCTTCATGGCGCGGGCCGCTTTCTGGGGGTCCGAGTCGGCGATCATCTCGGTCAGCCGGGCGGGAACGACCTGCCAGGACACGCCGAACCGGTCCTTGAGCCAGCCGCAGGGCCCGTGCTCGCCGCCTCCCTCGACGAGCTTGTCCCAGGAGAAATCGACCTCACCCTGGTCGGCGCAGTCGATCTGCAGGGAGATCGCCTCGGTGAACTTGAACTCGGGTCCGCCGTTCAGCGCGACGAACCTCTGACCGTTGGCCGTGAAGTCCACGGTGAGGACGGAACCCTCGGGTCCGGGCCCGGCCTCGGTGTACCGGAGGGTGCGGCCGACGCCGGCGTTCTTGAACACGGACACGTAGAAGTTCGCGGCCTCCTCGGCCTGGCCGTCGAACCAGAGACACGTGGTGAATCCGTCGGTGGCCATGAATACCTCCTGGGGCGTGGAACGCGGTCATAGGGGTCGACCGGTCCGGGCCCCGGAACTCATCGGTCGGCGGCGGAGCAACCACGGGGCCACGGGGCCGGGAAGAGCCTCTGCCCGTGGCGAATCTGCCGCGGGCAGAGAAATCCCCGCGGGTCCCCGCGGCCGGTCAAGAGTGGAGGCGCGCGGTCGCACAGGCCGCGTACCGACGAACGACACAGGCACACAGGCACACACGCACAACCGGACAGCCACACACCGACACCCCCGGGAGCACCGATGTCTCCACTCAGTACCGGACTCAGTACCGGATCCACCACCGGACGCGCATCCGGCCTCGCGGCCGGGCTCAGCGCCGGCCTGCCGCCGGTCCCGCTGCCCCGGGCCGAGGAGGGCGACACCCCTCCCACCCGGTTCGACGACCATCTGGCCGCCCAGCTCCTCGCCCAGCGGATCGTCCTGCTCGGGACGCAGGTCGACGAGGTCTCCGCCAACCGGGTGTGCGCGCAGTTGCTGATCCTTTCCGCGGAGGACCCGCGCACCGACATCAGCCTGTACGTCAACAGCCCCGGCGGGTCCGTGCACGCGGGCCTGGCGATCTACGACACGATGCGGCTGATCCCCAACGACGTGTCGACGCTCGCCATGGGATTCGCGGCCAGCATGGGTCAGTTCCTGCTGAGCGTCGGCGCACCGGGCAAGCGGTACGCCCTGCCCAACGCGCGGATCATGATGCACCAGCCGTCCGCCGGGATCGGCGGCACCACCGCCGACATCGAGATCCAGGCGGCGAACCTGGAGTTCACCAAGCGGACCATCGAGCGGATCACCGCCGAGCACACCGGCCAGTCGGCGGAGACGATCTCCCGGGACGGCGACCGCGACCGCTGGTTCACGGCCGAGGAGGCCAGGGAGTACGGGATGGTGGATCGGGTGGTGGAGTCGCTCGACGACGTCCGTCCGGCCGCGACGCGACGCAGGATGGGGCTGTGACGATGGGGACGTACACGATTCCGAACGTCGTCGAGCGCACCCCGCAGGGCGAGCGGTCCTACGACGTGTTCAGCCGGCTGCTGTCCGAGCGGATCATCTTCCTGGGCACCGAGATCGACGACGGGGTGGCCAACGTCGTCATCGCGCAGCTCCTCCATCTGGAGTCGTCGGCGCCGGAGAGCGAGATCGCGGTCTACATCAACTCCCCGGGCGGCTCGTTCACTTCGCTCATGGCGATCTACGACACCATGGCGTTCGTACAGGCGCCGATCTCGACGTACTGCGTCGGTCAGGCGGCGTCCACGGCGGCGGTGCTGCTGGCCGGCGGGGGCCCGGGGCGCCGGTTCGTGCTGGAGCACGCGCGTGTGCTCCTCGGGCAGCCGGCCACGGGCGGGCAGCGGGGCACGGTCTCCGATCTGTCGCTGCAGGCCAAGGAGATGCTGCGGATCCGTGCCCAGGTGGAGGAGGTCCTGTCCCGGCACACGCACCACGACGTGGCGACACTGCGGGCGGACATGGACCGCGACAAGGTGTTCACCGCGCAGGAGGCTGTGGCGTACGGCCTGGCCGACGAGGTGCTGAGCCGGCGCCTCGTGGGTGTGTGAGGCGCCGGCTGCGGCACGGTCGCGTCAGGCGGCCAGGCACAGTCCGTCGTACGAGGCGCGGGCCGTGCTCCGGCTCGCGGGGGCCCGCCTGCTGGTGATGCGGACGAGTTCTCCCTGGGCCCGCGACAGCAGGTCGCCCAGGCCCAGGCCGAGGGCCTGGGCGGCGGCCGCGAGGACCTCCGAGGATGCCTCCTTGCGGCCCCGCTCCACCTCCGACAGATACGGCATGGAGATCCGGGCCGTGTCGGCGACGTCCTTCAGCGTCCGCTCCTGGGCGAGCCGCTCCCGGCGCAGCACGTCACCGACCAGGTCGCGCCACAGCGGCTCCTTGGGAGTGGGGGCGGCGGGAACGGGGGCTGGAGCCGGGGCCGGTGGGGCGGCGGCGTGGCGCGCGGGCGCGGGCCGCAGGGGGATGACACGGGCGTCGAGGGGCGCTTGTTTTCTCACCCCTCCAGCGTAGGAATCCTCGCCCCGAGGGGAAGGGAGTGGTATTCCGCCCTGAGTGAAGGAGGCAGCACCGCGCGTCACCGCGGAGGTTCTCGAAAGTCGGGGGGAGTGTTCGGAACGGAGCTGGGTAGTCGCAACCCCGAAGGACCAAGGCACATGTCCATCGGACTTTCGTGGGGAGAGGTAATGGAGACCGCCGTGATCCGTTCGCAGGCGCAGGTCGTCGCAAGAAACGCCGAGGCCGGGACGGGTGACGGAAGCCTGCCTGGGGTCGTCGACCCTCGGACCGTCGCTCCGCGCGATGCCAAGGAGCTGTCCCGTCAGTTCTTCCGTCGCCTGGCGGAATTGGAAGAGGGCACGCACGAGTACCAGTACGCGCGCAATACCCTGATCGAGATGAACATGTCGCTGGTGCGGTTCGCGGCCGGACGGTTCCGCGGCCGTGGCGACGACATGGAGGACATCGTCCAGACCGGCATGATCGGTCTGATCAAGGCGATCGACCGGTTCGAGCTGTCGCGCGAGGTCGAGTTCACCTCCTTCGCGCTGCCGTACATCGTCGGCGAGATCAAGCGTTTCTTCCGTGACACCACCTGGGCGGTCCATGTGCCGCGCCGGCTCCAGGAGTTGCGGGTGGAACTGGCCAAGGCCCGCGAGGAGCTCGCCAGCAGGCTGGACCGCGAGCCCACGGTCGCCGAGCTCGCCACGCTGATGAACATCACCGAGGAGCAGGTCAACGAGGGCCGGCTGGCCGCGAACGGCTACAACTCGTCGTCGCTGGACGCCGCCCTCACCGGTGACGGCCCCGAGAACGGCGAGTCCGTCCTGGCCGACTTCATCGGCGTGGAGGAGGAGGGGCTGCGGCTCGTCGAGGACTTCCACGCGCTCGCCCCGCTCATGGCCGAGCTCAGCGACCGCGACCGCGAGATCATCCGGATGCGGTTCGTGGAGGAGGCCACCCAGGCGGAGATCGGCGAACGGCTCGGGTGCTCACAGATGCATGTCTCCCGCCTGATCAAGCGGATCATCGGCCGTCTGCGCGAGGGCATGCTGGGCGAGCTCGGCTGCGCCTGACGGCACAGGACACGGAATGCGGCTGCCGTCCCACCCCCGGGGGTGGGACGGCAGCCGCATTCCGTCACGTCGGGGTGCCGGGTTCGGCGCGTGCAGACCGTCCGGGGACGCGCGCCGGCCGCTGGTACCGTTCAGCCGGCGCCGAAGCTCAGCACCGCGCGGACACACTTTCCGACCGGTACCCGCTCCACGAGGATGTCGCGCGCCAGAGCCTGCACGATCTCCAGGCCGTGGCAGCCGATGCGCTCGGGATCGCGGGAATAGATGCGGGGCAGCGTGCCGCTGCTGTCGTAGACGGCGACCGTGATCACTTCGTCCGTGCCCTCCAGCTCCAGGATGTACGGGCCGTTGCTGTGCCGATCGGCGTTGGTGACCAGTTCGCTCACGACCAGGAGTGCCGCGCCGTCGGTCCGCTCGCCGATCGTGGCGCACCACTCGGTCCTGAGCTGCTCCAGGAACAGCGACGCGAAGGCGCGCGCCTCGGCGATGCATCCCGGCTCGCCGGTGAAGTGTGTTGCCCGCCGTAGCGGTTCCACGGGTACGTCGAAACCAATCGGTATCACTGCCCCGTCCAGGTGATCGATCATGCGCTTCTCTCTGCGAAGCCGGGCCGGCCGGACGAGCCGGACGATCTGCACTGGTGCACGTACCCCGAGTCCGGCTGCTCAGTCCCCTGATCCGTGTTCGCCGCGCCACAGAGCGGGAACCCGGTCCCAACGGGGGCGTGGACGGGTTCCGAGGCATGCGGGAAGGACGACGGCAAAGGGGCGGCAACGGGAAGGCGGCCGATGAGCGAGCTTCTGGCGGTGCGGAGCCTGTCGACGCTGCCCGTGGTGACGCTGGGCGGCGATGCCGTCGCCCACGTCAAGGACACCGTCCTCGACGCCGAGGCCGGGTGTATCACGGGCTTCACCCTCACCGGCCGGACCCTGCTGTCGGGTCCGCTCCCCCGCGACCTGCCCTGGCCTGTGGTGCACGCCCTCGGCCATCACGCGGTGATGGTCCGCGACGAGAAGGCGTTGTGCGATCTGCCCCTGTCGGTGGCCCGCCGCGACGCCCTGCGCGGGCGGCTGCTCCGCGTGCAGGTCCTCACCGACGAGGGCGACCGGCTCGGCACGGTGCTCGACGTCCTGGTCGAGGGCGGCACCAGCGGCCGGATCGTCGCCTTCCGGCTCGCCGCGCACCGGGAGCTGGTGCCGGGTTCGAGGCACTGGCGGCACCGGGTGTACGTGCCGCGCGGCGGGGCGGTGTCGGTCTCCGGCCGGTCGCTGGTCATCCCCGCGCACGCCACCACCTACGTCACCGACGATCTGCCGGACTTCGTGGCACGGGTCGGCGCGTTCCACGCCCGGCGGACGGGCGTACTGCCGTGATGCTGTTCTCCCGGGTGCGAGGGCTTCCGGTGCTGACCCCGGGCGAGGGGATCCGTCTGGGCGTCGTACGGGCGCTGACGGTCGACGCGGCGTCCGGCACCGTCACGCACGTACGGGTACGGCGCGGACGGCTGCGCAGGGACGCCGTCCTGGCCTGGGACGCCCTGGACGCCGCCGGCCCGGACATGCTGATCGCGGCCCCGTCCTCCGCCCTGGCCGTGGCCCCGTCGCATCACGATCTGCTCGGCCGCAGGGTGCTCACCGAGGACGGCGAGGAGCGCGGCACCGTGCTCGACGCGGCGTTCGATCCGCTCACCGCCCGTATCGAGGCGATCCTGACGACGATCGGCGAGCTGCCGGCCGAGCGTCTCCTGGGGCTGGGCGACCACGCTCTGGTGGTACGGGGGCGCGGGGCAGTGCGCGACCCTGGTCGGTCCGGTTGACCATTCCCCTGAATCCCTGGGCGGCACCGCTGAATCCCTGGGTGGCACCACTCGTGGCATCGCCCGTGACGCCGCCCGTACCGTTGTCGGCGGTGCCGTTCGGCGCGTCGTTCGTGGTGCCGGACTCGGCCGGTGGCGGCGTCCGGGAGTCGGACGGCGGCGGCTCGCCGGTCGTCGGGGCGCTGTCCCCGGGATTGCTCGACGGTGGCTCGCCGGGGGTATCGTCCTCGCCCGTCGTCGGTCCGGAGCCGGGGGTGGACGGGGTGGCCGGCGGGGTCGACGGGGACGAGGGGGTCGTGTCGCCCGGCGACGGGCTCTGCCCGTCCGGTGGCTTCGTGGGGTGGTCCTTGCCGCCCGTGTCGCCCCGGTCCCGCTCGAACCAGCCGCCGTCGGCGTCGCGGACCACGAACTTCTCGATGTCCCGCGGAGCCGGGTCGACCACGACGGCTTTCGAGGGGGAGTAGCCCGGCCAGGGGGTGCCGGTGTAGCGGGGGTCGGACTGCTCGACCGGCTTGGTCAGCGGGTTGCCGCAGGCGCAGCGGACCCGGGGGACGCCGCGATCGTCGACGAGCACGGCCGTGCCCGCCTGGAGGACGGCCTGATAGTCCGTGGCGGCGCCGTCGCCGTATCCGTGGTTGGTGACCCTGGTGTCCAGCCGGAGTTGCAGCGGAGTCAGCGAGCGCAGGTACGAGGGGACCTCGGAGGGCTCGACGCCGGCCACCGGGGCGAACGCCTCGTTTTTCGCCGGCACCTCCCGGAGGTACCTGATCTGCTGCTCCACGTCGCAGCTGGAGACATTGCGGGTGCCGCCGTACAGGCCGGGTTCGCCACCGCGGACACCGCGCACCTCGGTGGCCGGAGAGGACTGGGACGCCGACCCGGTGGACGGGGTTTCGGTGGTGGGCGGGGCGGAGGTCGTGGGGGGCGCGGAGCCGTTCTCGGCCGTCGACTCGCTGAACGGGTCGGGGCCGGTCTCGTTCGCGGCCTGGAGGAAGACCTCGCCGCCGCCCGCCTCGGATCCGCGCTCGGTGCGGGTGAGCACCACGGCGAGGACCACGGCCACCGCCATGGCCGCGACGAGTATCCCGAGACCGGGTACGGACCTCCACCACGGCCGCCGGCCTCGCCCGGACGGCCCAGTGCCGCTGTCACCGTCTCCCCCGCCCGTTCCGCCCGGCGGTGGCGGCGGGGGCGGGCCCGGGGACGGAGGCGGGGAGGAGCCCGACAGAGGCCCGGAGGGGGGTCCGGTGGGCCGGCCCGAGGACGGCGGTTCGACGGTCACGGGTCCCTCTTCCCAGCGCGGCTTCAGGAGATGACCATCAGGCCAATGTCGACATAACGATTCTTCCGTTATGCGTTCATTGTGTGCCCCGTTGGTACACCCGCCGCAAGCCGGCGCGGACGGACCTCCCGGCAGGCGCCCTGTGCGGAGGCTGCTTAGCGTGCAGTGGTGAGTTCACGCACCCTCTCCGACCTGGCGGTCGCCCGCCACGGCTGGGCGCAGGCCCTCTTCACGGTGCTGGGCGGGCTGATCGCCATGGGCCTCGTGGCCGCGCTCGGACTGTGGGCGGCCGGTGCCGCGGATCTCCCGGACGGTTCGTTCCCCATGGTGCTCGCTGCGACCGTCGTCACGGCCGTCGGCGGGTCGGTGGACCTGACCGGCGACGCGGGCGACCTGGCCGGCGCGGAGGGTGGCCTGACCGTCATGCCGCTGTCCGTCACTCTCACCGGCGCCCTGTTCATCGGCTGGGGCTTTCTTCGCCCGTTGCGCCACCGGGCCGTCACCGGGGCGCCGGAGCTTGCCGGGTGGGCCGCGAGGATCGTCGCCCTGTGGCTGATCGCCCTGCTCTGCCTGGCATTCGCCGCCCGGCACACGTTCAAGATCTCCCTCGGGGAAGGCGCCCTGGGTGATCTCGGTCATCTGTTCGGGCTCTCCCCCGAGGTCGGCTTCGCCGCCGATGTGCCGCTGACCGTTCTCGTCGGCCTGCTCTGGCTGGCGGGTGTCCTGGTGCTGGCCCTGCTGGTGTCGCGCGGCGCCCCGCTGCCGGGCCGGCTGCTCCGGTTCCAGACGGCTGTACGGCCCGCGGCGCACGCGATGCTGCAACTGCTGCTCGCCTTCGTCGTCATCGGTGTCGTGATCGCGCTGGTCGTCGCGGCGACGCGGGGGCGCCCGGCGGAGACGTTCGCCGTGCTCCTGCTCGGCCTGCCCAACGTGACCTGGCTCGCTCTGACCATCGGGCTGGGCGCCACCTGGGACGGCAGGGTGGAAGGCCCCTTCGGACTGCCCGTGCCGCACGTCCTCGACGAGGTACTGCGCACCGAGGACGTCTCGGCGCTGAATCTGAGCACGCTCGCCGAGCACGACGGCAGGGTGTGGTGGCTGCTGGTGGCCGACGCGGTCCTGCTGCTGGCCGTGGCGTTCGTGATGGCGGCCCTGTCACCGGCCGGGGTCCGGGCCTGGCAGCACGCGGTGCACCTGGCGGTAGCGCTCGCACTGGCGGTCCTGACGATCTGTCTGGTCGGCCGGATCTCCGCCCGACTCGGCCTGTCCGTGCTCGGCATCGGTGACCTGGGCACGGGGCTCTCCGGTCAGGTCCTGCTGAAACCACGTCTGCCGGTCGCGCTGGGGCTGGCCCTCCTGTGGGGTCTGGTCGCCGGCTTGGCGGGCGCGCTGCTGGCCCGGGGGACGCGCCGCCGGGGCCGGTCGGACCGGCTGACGGGGACGGACGGGACCGGCTGACGGGGGCAGACGGCTGACGGGGACGGACGGGACCGGACGGGGACTCCCGAAGGGCCCTAGGTCCGCACCGGCCCGAACCCCGGTTCCGCCCAGGCCGGTGGGGGCTGCGGCGCGTCCCGCTCCGTCTCCTCCCCCGCGGGCACGGCTCCGCTCCGGTCCCCGACGGCGTTTCCGCTCCCGTCTCCATCCGTGCTCCCGTTCCGGCCTCCGCGCAGGTCCACGCGGGTGGCGGGGTGTCCCTCGGGGGCGGTCGTGGTGGCGCCCCCCGTGACGGCGGTGCGCAGCGCGGCGACGAAGTCCAGGCAGGACGCGTACCGGTCGTCGGGACTCTTCGCCAGTGCCTTGGCGAGGACGGCGTCGGTCTGCGGAGGGAGATCGGGGCGTTCGGCCGTCAGGGGCGGCGGGTCGTCGTACTGGTGGGCCCAGAGCAGGGCCATGTCGTCGTCCCGGCGGAAGGGCGGATGGCCGGCGAGGGTCTCGTGGACGACGCAGGCGAACCCGTAGACGTCGCAGCGGGCGTCGACCGGACGCCCGGAGATCTGTTCCGGGGCCACGTAGTCGAGGGTGCCGACGAACTGGCCGGCAGTGGTGAACCCGGTCAGGGACAGAGACTTCTTGGTCAGGCCGAAGTCGGTGAGGTAGACGTGCTCGGGGTGGTCGCTGTCGGTGCCGCGGGCGACCAGGATGTTGCCGGGCTTGACGTCCCGGTGGACCAGGCCGTGCTCGTGGGCGGCGTCGAGCGCCGAGGCCACCTGCGCGGCGATGCGCAGCGCGGTGCGGGACGGCAGGGGCCCCTCACGGTCGAGGAGGTGGCGCAGGTCGCTGCCTTCGACGTACCGCATGGCGATGTAGAGGATGCCGTCGGTCTCCCCGGCCTCGAAGACGGGGACGATGTGCGGATGGTCGATGGCGGCGGCGGTGCGGGACTCGTGGGTGAAGCGGCGGCGGAAGACGTCGTTGCGGGCGAGTTCCGGGGCGAGCAGTTTCAGGGCGACGGTGCGGTCCAGGCGCAGGTCCCGGGCGCGGTAGACGACGGCCATGCCGCCACGGCCGATCTCGCGCTCGATGCGGTAGCCGGCGACCTGCTGTCCCGTCAGTTCGGAGGGCCGGCCGGCGAACAGGCTGGTGTCGTGCGTCATCGGACGTCACGGTCCGAGGAAGGGCCCGAGGCGACGACGCGGGTGGGTTCGGCGGGTACGTCCCTGGTGGGTTCGCCAGGCACGGCCCGGGCGGGGGCGTGTCCGGGAGATGCGGAGGCGTCGGGGGCCTCGGAGATGTCGGGGGCGCGCGACGGGTCGACGGCGGGCGGGTCGTCGGCGGCGTAGGTGTGCAGCCGGGTGCCGTCGGTGTAGACCCAGCGGCCGTGTTCGGAGTCGTAGAGCCACAGGGACTCCCCGTCGACGACGAGGCCGACGCGCAGTCCCCGGGTGCGCGCATGGAAGCCCTCGCCGTCGAGGCGGCCGTCGGCCAGTGCCTCGACGGCCGCCCGGTAGCCGGCCAGGGCCTCCTCGGTCCGGGTCAGCAGCGGCTGGGGGTCGGCGGTGCGGGCCCGGGGCTCTTCGGAGGCGGGCGGGTCCTGGGGCACCGCGACCAGCAGGCGGCCGTCGACCCAGGCCGACCAGCCGTTGGAGCACAGCACCTGACCCCAGTCCCCGCGCCGCTCGACCAGCCGTACTGGCAGCAGCGGGTCTAGGCCGACGGTGGGCCCCGCGGGGTCGGGCGCCTCCCAGGCCGGCATGCCGTCGCCCGGCACGACGTGGGTGGGCCGGAATCCGGGCGTGGACGGGGTCGTCATGGGCCGGCTACCTCCGCATCACGGCGGGTTCGTGGCGGCGCAGCAGCCGCGACACGGCGAACGCGAACAGCGCCGACAGGACCAGCAGCATCGCCACATTGAGCAGCCACACTCCCGGGGAGTGCTGGAAGAGCGGGTCCGCTGTGGCCTCCCCCGGCGTGATCCCGGCCAGGTCGACGGTGCCGGCCATCGCGCCGAACGCCCAGCGCGAGGGCACCAGCCAGGACAGTTGTTCCAGGACGGGCACGCCGTCCAGTTTCAGCAGGGCACCGCAGAAGACGACCTGGACGATGGCCAGCAGCACCAGCAGCGGCATCGTCACCTCCTCCTTGCGCACCAGCGCGGAGACGAGCAGGCCGAGCATCATGGCGGTGAAGCCGAGCAGGGCCACGGCCACCGTGATCTCCACCAGGGGCGGCATCAACACGCCTTCACCGTCTGGTGCGTTGAGGTCGACCCCGAGCAGGGCGACCAGGGTGAGCACCACCGCCTGCAGCACGGTGACCGTGCCCAGCACGATGATCTTCGACATCAGGTACGCCGATCTGGACAGGCCGACGGCCCGTTCGCGCCGGTGGATCGGGCGTTCCTTGACGAGTTCCCGCACGGCGTTGGCGGCGCCCGTGAGGACGGCGCCGACGCACAGGATGAGCAGGGCGTTCATCGCGGTGCTCCGGGTCAGGGTGCCGCCGGCCAGGGCACGGGCCATCGCTCCCATCACGAAGGGCAGCGCGATCATGATGGCGAGGAACGTGCGGTCCGCGCTGAGCGCGGCGGTGTACCGGCGTACGAGGGTGCCGAGCTGCGCGGTGCGGCTGCGCGGCCGGGGCGGCGGGGCGACGGCGACCGGTCCGGCCGTCTGCTGCCGGGGCTGGGCGGCGGCGTCGGCGATGTACCTGCCGTGGAAGGGCGAGGCACGGTAGTCGCCCGCCCAGTCGCGGTCCCGGTCGCGCTCGAAGGCCTCGAAGGCCTCCGGCCACTGCTCGAATCCGAAGAACGCGAGGGCGTCCTCGGGCGGTCCGTAGTAGGCGACGCGCCCTTGGGGGGCGAGCATGAGGAGCCGGTCGCACACGTCCAGGCTGAGCACGCTGTGGGTGACGACGATGACGGTGCGGCCGTCGTCGGCCAGGGCGCGCAGCATGTGCATCACCGAGCGGTCCATCCCCGGATCCAGACCGGAGGTCGGCTCGTCGAGGAACAGCAGGGACGGCTTGGTGAGGAGTTCCAGGGCGACGCTGACGCGTTTGCGCTGACCGCCGGAGAGGCTGTGCACGGGCTGCTCCGCCCGCTCTTCCAGGCCGAGTTCGCGGATGACCTCGTCGACCCGGGCGCGGCGTTCGGCCTTGGCCGTGTCCTGCGGGAAGCGGAGTTCGGCGGCGTAGGACAGAGCGCTGCGGACGGTGAGCTGGGCGTGCAGGATGTCGTCCTGTGGGACGAGGCCGATGCGCTGGCGCAGTTCGGCGTAGTCGCGGTAGAGGTCGCGGCCGTCGTAGAGGACGGTGCCGTGGTCGGCGGGACGCTGTCCGGTGAGGGCGTTGAGGAGGGTGGACTTGCCCGCGCCGCTCGGGCCGACCACGGCGAGCAGGCATTTCTCCCCCACCGGGAACGACACCCGGTCGAGCAGGGTCCTGCGGCCGTGGTCGACGGCGACGGTGAGGTCCTGCACGTCGAGGGAGATCTCGCCGGTGTCGACGTACTCCTGGAGTTCGTCGCCGACGAGGCAGAGCGCGGAGTGGCCGATGCCGACGATGTCACCGGGGCCGACCGGGGCGCTGGTGACGGGCCTGCCGTTGAGGTAGGTGCCGTTGTGGCTGCCGAGGTCGGCGATCTCGTACGTCCCGTCGGACAGCGCCCTCAGTTCGGCGTGCCGGCGGGAGACCACGAGATCGTCGATGACGAGGTCGTTGTCGGCGGCGCGGCCGATACGGGCAGTGCGGGCGGGCAGCGGCCGTACGGTGCTGGGCCGCCGGTAGGTGCCGGTCAGGGCGGGGCTCGACACGGCGGAGGGGCGTTCGGGTGCGGGCGGTGGCGGCCGGTCGATCAGGACGGCACTCGGTCCGTCCTGAGGACTGCCGAAGCGGATGACGCTGCCGGGGCCCACGTCCCTCACGTGTACGCGGTGGCCGTCGGTGTAGGTGCCGTTGGTGCTGCGCTCGTCCTCGATGGTCCAGTGGCCGTCACCGGGGTGGAGCACCGCGTGGTGCCAGGAGACCCGGGCGTCGTCCATGACGATGTCGCTCAACGGGTCGCGTCCGACGTGGTAGTCGCGGACCGGGCTCATCAGGGTGGAGCCGCTGTCGGTCTCCACGAGGAGCTCCGGTGCGACCGGCCGCTCGACCATGCCTGGATTCTACCGATTAGCCCGTTCGAGTGCCTGACGTGGCGGGTGGGGCCGGGCGGGGGCGTGGATCAGGCGACGGGGACGCTCAGGACCGGGGCCGCGCGCTGCATCCGCAGGGCGTCCACGGACTCGGCCAGGAGCTCGTACTCGGTGGTGTCGTCGCCGGTGGCGAGGCGCACCATCTGTCCGGCGGCCAGGGACTCGGCCATTTCCTCCTGTCGGGCGACGTCGCCGCACCAGGCACGCAGCACGGCGGGCACGTCGGGCACCCCGTCGGCGACGGGGACGAGCGCACCCGGAGGTAAGTGCTCGGCCTCCGGCTGCGGGTCGAGGCGCTCGGCGATCCAGGAGGCACGGTCGCGCAGCCACCACAGGGCGAGGGCCAGGGTGGGAGCGCGGTACGTGCCGAGGGGTACACCGATGCGGCGGCCGTCGCAGACTCCGTACGCCGTGACGTGGCACAGGAACTCGTCGTGCACGATTCTCTCCCCCCGGTTGCGTTGCCCGTCGGCCGACCGGGCTCGCTCTCCGGTGGGTCGCGTGCTGTGCGTGAGGGCGCCATTGCGCGGGGTGAAGCGCTCTCGTTGTCGAGTATGTTCACCGCTGAATCACTGTCACCATGCCTTTCCGGCCACTCTCCTGGCATATTCGCCTCTCCTGTTGGCCAGAATGGTGTGTGCGCGGTACCCGGCACGGCAGGGAGCGACCTGGCACGGCGCCGGCCGCGCCGTCATGACGTCGACGACACGGCCGGAAAGGATCTGCCCGGGCGCCGGCCCTACTGCTTGACGACGGCGTCGATGCGGGCCAGTTCGTCCGCGTCGAAGTCGAGGTTGCGGGTGGCCGCGACACTGTCCTCCAGCTGCCGCGGGCTGCTCGCCCCGACCAGGGCCGAGGTCACGCGGCCGCCGCGCAGCACCCAGGCGAGCGCCATCTGCGCGAGGGTCTGGCCGCGGGACTCGGCGATCCCGTTCAGCGTGCGCAGCCGCTCCACCAGCTCACCGGTGACGGCGTCGGTGTTCAGGAACGGGCTGTCGCTCGCGGCCCGGGAGTCCTCGGGGATGCCGTCGAGGTAACGGGCGGTCAGCAGACCCTGCTCCAGCGGGGAGTAGGCGATGGAACCGACCCGGAGCTCGTCCAGGGCGTCCAGCAGACCCTCGTCCTCCGGGCGCCGGTCGAGCATCGAGTAGCGGGGCTGGTGGATCAGCAGCGGGGTGCCCAGCTCGCCCAGGATGCGGGCGGCCTCGCGGGTCTGCTCCGCGGAGTAGTTGGAGACACCGACGTAGAGCGCCTTGCCCTGCTGGACCGCCGAATGCAGGGCTCCCATCGTCTCCTCCAGCGGAGTGTCCGGGTCGAAGCGGTGCGAGTAGAAGACGTCGACGTAATCCAGGCCCATGCGGCCCAGGCTCCGGTCCAGCGAGGACAGCAGGGACTTGCGGGATCCCCATTCGCCGTACGGACCGGGCCACATCAGATAGCCGGCCTTGGTGGAGATCACCAGCTCGTCGCGGTACGGCGCGAAGTCCGCACGCAGGGCCTCACCGAGGGCGGACTCGGCGGCACCGGGGGGCGGGCCGTAGTTGTTGGCGAGGTCGAAGTGGGTGACACCGAGGTCGAAGGCGCGGCGCAGGATGGCGCGCTGGGTCTCGGCGGGGCGGTCGGGACCGAAGTTGTGCCACAGGCCGAGCGAGAGCGCGGGAAGCCTGAGCCCGCTGCGTCCGGTGCGCCGGTAGGGCAGGTCCGCGTAACGGTCGGGGTGCGGGGTGTACAACGCGACTCCAGGGGGTTGGTACACAGAGGGGGTGCACGGGTGTCCGGCTCCGTGGAACCAGAACCGGGTTCCACTCTGTCGTGGTCCGCGGGCAGCGGTCCAACAGAAGAATCCGATGGAATTCAGCGAATACGCTTCTCAATCATGGAACTGCGTCACCTTCAGCATTTTGTCGCCGTCGCCGAGGACCAGCACTTCACCCGCGCGGCGGAGCGGCTACTGGTCTCCCAGTCGGGTCTTTCGGCGTCGATCCGCTCCCTGGAGCGCGAGCTGCAGACGCCGTTGTTCGTACGGACGACCCGGAGGGTGACGCTCACGGAGGCCGGACGTGCGCTGCTGGTGGAGGCCGAGCGGATCCTGGCGCAGGTGCGGGCGGCGCACGAGGCGGTGGCCGCGGTACAGGGAGTGCTGCGCGGCACGCTCGCCCTGGGCGCCGAGCAGTGCATCGCCGGGGTGCATCCGGCGGAGCTGCTGGCCGATTTCCGGCGGCGCCATCCGGACGTGGAGATCCGGCTGCGGCAAGGGGGCTCGGCGGCACTGGCGGAGGAGGTCGCGGCGGGACGCCTCGACCTGGCCTTCGCCTACCGGACCCACACGGACCCCGACCAGTTGCGGTCGGTGGCCCTCACCAGCGAGCCGATGACCGTGCTCTGCCATCCCGATCACCGCCTGGCACGGGCCGGGGCGCCGCCGGCCCCGCACGATCTGGGCGGCGAGGTGTTCGTGGACTTCCATCCCGACTGGGGCCCGCGCCGCGTCACCGACACCGCGTTCGCCGCTGCCGGCGTACGGCGCACGGTGGCGCTGGAGGTGAACGACGTGCACAGTCTGCTGGACCTGGTCGACGAGAACCTCGGCATCGCCGTCGTCCCCCAGCATTTCCGGCACAAGCGCGCGGCGCTGACCGCGCTGCCGCTGAAGGACACCCGTGAGTCGGTGTACGAAAGTGTGGTGCTGGTCCCGCCCGAGGAGGCGACCAGCCCGGCGGCGCGGGCACTGATGGCTCTGCTGGACGGCGGGGAGGCGTAGCGACCGGCGCACGGAGAAGGAGGGCGCGTGCCCGCGCACGGTCGGCGGGGCACCCATGGGGGCAAACAGGGCGCGTACGACGGCGGGATGCGCGAGGGTGGTCCCATGCTTGCCAAGGATATCCTCATCGACGGCTACGGCAGGATCCGCGAAGAGGTCCACGCCGCCGTGACCGGGCTCGGCCCCGGTGCCCTGAACACTTCGCCGGCCCCGGGCGCCAACTCTGTCGCCTGGCTGGTCTGGCACCTCACCCGGGTCCAGGACGACCATGTCGCGGACGCCTTCGGGCTCGACCAGGTGTGGCTCGCCCAGGGCTTCGAGAAGCGGTTCGCGCTCGGCCTGCCCCGCCACGACACCGGGTACGGCCACACCCCGGAGCGGGTCGCCGAGGTACGGGTCGACTCGGGCGACCTCCTCACCGGCTACTACGACGCGGTGCACGAGCAGACCGTGGACGCCCTGCGCGCACTGGCCGCCAAGGATCTGGAGCGCATCGTGGACGAGCGCTGGGACCCGCCGGTGAGCCTGGGGGTGCGCCTGGTCAGCGTCCTGTCCGACGATCTCCAGCACGCCGGACAGGCCGCCTACGTACGGGGACTGCTTCAGCGCACGGAGTCGTAGCCGGGCAGGACCACGTCCCTGAGCAGGGCGTTGCGCTCGTCGAACGGGAGGAACGCACTCTTGACGGCGTTCACCGTGACGGTCCGCAGGTCCTCGACGGTCCAGCCGGCCTGCTCCACCAGCAGGGACATCTCACGGGTCATCGTGGTGCCGGACACCAGCCGGTTGTCCGTGTTGAGGGTGACCCGGAAGCCGAGGTCCTTCAGCGCGGTGATGGGGTGCGTGGCGATCGAACCGGCGGCCCCGGTCTGGAGGTTGGAGGTGGGGCACATCTCCAGCGCGATACGGCGGTCGCGGACCCAGCCCGCGAGCCGGCCGAGCTTGCCGTCGACGATGTCCTCGGTGATCCGCACGCCGTGACCGATGCGCTGGGCGCCGCACAGCTGGACGGCCTGGTGGATGCTGGGCAGGCCGTGGGCCTCGCCGGCGTGAACGGTGAACGGCACGCTCTCGCGGCGCAGGTGCTCGAAGGCGTCCAGGTGATCGGCGGCGGGGAAGCCGTCCTCGGCGCCGGCGATGTCGAAGCCCACGACGCCCGCGTCCCGGAACGCCACCACCAGGTCGGCGATCTCCCGCGTCCGGTCGAACATCCGCATGCCGCACAGCAACGTTCCGACCCGCACCGGCGTCCCCGCGGCGGCGGCCTTGGCCATACCGGCCGCGAGGCCCTCCTGCACGGCCTCGACCACCTCGGACGGGGTCAGTCCGCCCTTCGTCATCAGCTCGGGGGCGTAGCGGACCTCGCCGTAGACGACACCGTCGGCGGCGAGGTCCAGCACATACTCCTCGGCGGTGCGCAGCAGTCCCTCGCGGGTCTGCATGACGGCGAGGGTGTGCTCGAAGGTGGCTATGTAGCGCACCAGGTCACCGGAGTCGGCGGCCTCGACGTACCAGGCGGCGAGCTCGTCCGGGTCGGTGGTGGGCAGGGTGTGGCCGACCGTGTCCGCGAGCTCCACCACGGTGGCGGGGCGCAGTCCGCCGTCGAGGTGGTCGTGCAGCACGGCCTTGGGCAGCCGGCGGAGGGTGTCGGTGTCGGGGGTGATGCGGGGCGCGGTCATGGGCGGGCGTTCCTCAGCGGTTCGGTGTCGGTGTCGGAGGTGAGGGCGGAGCGGGGGCTGAATCGGTGGCGATGCCGGTGTGCGGGATCAGTCGGCGGGCTGGAGCAGGTCCCAGCGGTTGCCGTACAGGTCCTGGAAGACGGCGACCGAGCCGTACGGTTCGTGGCGCGGACTCTCCAGGAAGGTCACGCCCGCGGCCGCCATCCGGGCGTGGTCGCGTGCGAAGTCGTCGGTGTGCAGGAAGAAGCCGACGCGCCCGCCGGTCTGGTCACCGACACGGGCGCGCTGGCCGTCACCCTTGGCGCGGGCGAGCAGCAGGCCGGTGCCGGTGCTGCCCGTGTCCGGTGCGACGACGACCCAGCGGGAGCCGTCGGGCCGGGGGGTGTCCTCGGCGAGCCGGAAGCCGAGGGTCTCGGTGTAGAAGCGGATCGCCTCGTCGTAGTCGTCGACGACCAGGGTGACCAGGGCGACACGTCTCATCGGGACCTCTTCGGGGTGGGATCGATCGGCAGAGGTTATACGTAAAACGTACGGATGCGCCAGTTCTCCTCCCGGCAGTGCCCAGGCCCTGGGCCCGAAGACCTACGACGCCGGCCCGAGGCGTCCGGGTGGATCGCTCGGCTACTGTCCGCACATGAAGATCATCAAGCCACCGCAGCGGAGTCGGGAGCAGCGCAGAAACGATGTCCTGGACCGTCTGGAGCGGGAGAAGGACATCTGGGTGGCCTCGGCGGACGCCGAGGGGCTGCCCTGCCTGGTACCGCTGTGGTTCGCGTGGGACGGCGAAGCCGTCTGGCTGGCGACCCGGCCGGCCAACCCCACCGGCCGCAATCTGCGGGAGGGCGGCCGAACCCGGCTGGCGTTCGGCGACACGCGGGACGTCGTCCTGATCGACGGCGTGGTGGAGACGTACGACGCACGGGAGGTGCCGCCGGTGGCGGCGGAGGCGTTCCGGGAGAAGACCGGATGGGATCCGCGCGCGGACCGGGCCGGCTACGCGTTCTTCCGGGTGCGCCCCCGGGCCGTGCAGGCCTGGTGCGAGGAACACGAACTGCCGAAGCGGCATCTCATGCGGGACGGAATCTGGCTGCTGTAGGGCGCCTTGCGGCGCCGGACCCGCATCGGCCCTCCTCGCTCCGCACCGGGTTACGGATATGTGTAGGTGTTGAGGGCGTCGACGGCCTCCGCCGGGTTGCCGAGGTCGTAGCGGTCCACGGCGAGGAAGTTGGGCTTCTTGCGGGCGGCGGGCTGGCAGAACCTGCGGGCGCGGTCGGCGAGCTTGCTGTTGTCCGTGCCGGCCGTGTCGGCGACCGGGGCGTCCCGGAAGTGGTTCATGACGAAGAGCGGACGGAACCCCGGCTCGGTACGGGTGAGCGGGATGTTGGTGCCGGCGTCGTACCAGCGGCTGTGGCAGGACCAGTCGGAGGCGCCGACGCCCGAGCCCATGGACCAGTGGTTCTCGACGGTCCACTCGCGCTGGTACATGACGCCGAAGCTGTCCCGGGTCAGTCCGGCGGACTGATCGGCGGAGCGGCTGTGGTCACTGAAAATCAGCAGTCGCTGCCCGGTGGCGGTCATGTCCGCCAGCGTCGGCCACCCCTTCTCCCGTACGCCGGTGCGGTCCGGCCGGTGGAGCACGTCCGACAGGCCGTTGACGCGGGCGAGTTCGGCGCGCAGCACGCCGGGGTCGACGTAGTCCTCCAGGAATACGGTGACGACCTGGTCGGGGCGGGCCTTGAGGAAGTCGACCATGCGCTGGAGGTCGACCCAGAGCGCGACGGGCCTGCTGACCAGGGTGCAGCTGTTGTGGCAGAGGATCGCGCCGTCCGGGGCCTGGTGGATGTCCAGCATGAATCCGCGCACCCCGTCGGCGAGTTGGCGTTCGATGCCTCGCGTCTGGTTGGGGAAGAAGTTGACGAAGGGCGGGGCGAAGCCGCCGTCGACTCCGTTGGCGTAGGCGTTGTGCGAGGTGAGGAAGGTGACCTGGTCCAGGGTGCGGCTGTCCTGGGGCGGCATGGGCCGGGTGACGGGAGAGACCGGGGTGAGATACCAGTGGGCGAGGTCCGAGGATCCTGCGGAGACGGCGAGTTGGGCGGGGTGGTTGGCGCCGGAGGGTCTGGGGGCGACCGCGAGGCGCCGGTCGGTGCCGGGGGCGGCGAGCGTGTACCGGTCGGCGCCGGCGGGAGCGATGTCCCAGGCCGCGTCGGCGCTCGCACAAGGGACAGTCCTGGCCTGGTCGCCGGCGCGGCCCAGGCAGGTGCCCGGGGTGTCCGTGTTCTCCAGGAGGTGCGAGGAGCCGCTCGCCCTCAGGTTCCACTGCTGGTGGTCCTCGTTGCCGCGAGGCCGGTGCTGCTCGACGGCCCCGGCGCCGGCGGCCGCGTTGAGACCGGTGGCGGCGCTCTGCACATAGAAGGTGCCGGGCGCCGGTACCGCGTCGGCCCCCGCGGCGGGGGTGGGCGTCACGACCGCCGCGACCAGCGCGGTCGTCGTGACGGTCGCGGCGAGCAGGGCGTGGGGGGTGCGCATGGCGGGTGCCCTTCAGTCCGAAGGATGGCCGCGTGCCGCCCACGTACGCGGAGGGAACGTGGGCGGCACGCGGCCGGGTCACAAATGGTCAGGGGCATGACACCATGCCCGGACGTCCTGTGTCAGCAGTACAGGTTGCCGCCGGGTGACGTCCCGAGGATCTGGGTGAACTGCTGGTACTTGGTCACCCTGCTCTGCACCTGTGCGGGATTGCGGCCGTCGCACTCCAGGGAGCCGTTGATGCTGCGGATCGCCTGCCCGAAGCCGGCCTGGTTGACCATGGCGTTGTGCGGGGTCATGGAACCGGGGCCGGTCTGGGTGTTCCAGTACCACAGGGCCGTCTTCCAGGCCACGGAGGAGTCGTTCTGCACCAGCCAGGGGTTGCCCAGCAGGTCGAGGCCCAACGCGTCGCCCGCAGCCTTGTAGTTGAAGTTCCAGCTCAGCTGGATCGGCCCGCGCCCGTAGTAGGCGGCCTGGCCGGCCGGGCAGCCGTAGGGCCGGCTCCAGTCGCAGTAGTGCGGGTAGTTGGCGGTGTTCTGCTCCACGACGTGTACCAGGCCGCCGGTCTCGTGACTGGCGTTGGCGAGGAAGGCCGCGGCCTCCTGCTTCTTCACCGTGTCGCTGCCTGTCTTCGCGAAGCCGGGATAGGCGCTGAGGGCGGCGGTGAGCCCGCTGTACGTGTAGAAGGGGTTCCTGTTCGGGAACATCTGGTTGAACTGCGCCTCGGTCACGACGAAGTTACCGACCGGGGTTCCGGGGCCGCCGTCACAGGAGTACGGCTCCCAGTACCAGGTACTGATGATCGGGTCGTAGCCCGGATTGCCGTGCTCGGCGATGTACGCCCGGCCGTCGGTGTAGCGGACGATGTCACCGGCGTTGTACCACTGCCCGGCGACCCAGTTCGGGTAGCTGGAACACGCGGCGGCGGCCGAGGCGGCGGTGGCGGTCGCGGCGGGGAGGAGCACCGGTGCGCCGGCGGCGATGACGGCGGCGGCCAGGACACTGGAAATGCGGCGTCTCGACAAGGGATCAACTCCTATGCGGGACACGGCCGCTCCCGAGCGAGGGCATGCCGGAGCGGAGTCTCGCCGCACGCGCCGGCGGGGCCGGCCACGGGGTGGGGCGGCCGTGGTGGGGGGTGTCACCCTCACTCAACCGCATTGGTCTGTACCAGTCAAGCGTGTGGACCGGCCGACCCTCGAGGCCCCGTCCCGGATGCCAATTGCCCACTGGAGAAAGGCCGGTTGACCGTCCCGAAAGAGCCCGCCGTGCCCCCTTCCGCCACGTCCTCCTCTAGCGCGCGAACGGCACCTGGGCGGGGACTGCGGGCTCCACGGCCTCCTGGAAGGGGGGTCGCCACAGCCCCTGTGCCGCGAGGCGGGGCAGGACGCCCTCGCCGAACCAGTACGCCTCTTCCAGGTGCGGATAGCCGGAGAGGACGAACTCCTCGATGCCCAGGGCGTGGTACTCCCTGATCCGCTCGACGACCTCGTCGTGGCTGCCGACCAGGGCGGTGCCCGCTCCTCCGCGCACCAGCCCGATACCCGCCCAGAGGTTGGGGTGGATCTCCAGCCCGCCCTGGCTGCCACCGTGCAGGGTGAGCATGCGCCGCTGCCCCTCGGACTCGCTCCGGGCGAGTCCGGCCTGTACGGAGCGCACGGTCTCCTGATCGAATCCGTCGAGCAGCCGGAACGCCTCGGACCAGGCCTGTTCGGCAGTGTCTCGGGTGATGACGTGCAGCCGGATGCCGAACCGCAGGGTGCGGCCCTCGCGGGCGGCGGCCGACCGAACCCGTTCGATCTTCTCGGCGACCTGCGCGGGCGGCTCGCCCCAGGTGAGATAGACGTCGACGTGCCGGGCGGCCGCCTCCACAGCGGCGGGCGAGGAACCGCCGAAATACACCTCGGGCACCGGGTCGGGCACCCGGGCCAGGGAAGCGTCCTGCACACTCAGGTGCTCCCCGTCCAGGGTGACGGTCTCACCACCCCACAAGTCCCTTACGATCCGCAGGAATTCGCCGGTTCGGCGGTAGCGGGCGTCCTTGTCGAGGAAGTCGCCGTAGGCGCGCTGCTCATGGCTCTCACCGCCGGTGACGACGTTGAGCAGGAGCCGTCCACCGGTCTGCCGCTGGAAGGTGGACGCCATCTGCGCGGCGAGCGTGGGCGAGACGAACCCGGGCCGGAAGGCGACCAGGAACTTCAGCCGTTCGGTGTGCTGGCTGACCATGGCGGTGGTCAGCCAGGCGTCCTCGCACCATGCGCCGGTGGGGGTCAGGGCACCCACGAAGCCGAGCTGCTCCGCGGCACGGGCGATCTGGCTCAGATAGGCGACGGTCGGCGGCCGGTCCCGGCCCGAGGCGGACGCCGGGGTGCCGTGGCCGCCGCCGACGACATGGCGGCTGTCGCCGTTGGTGGGCAGGAACCAGTGGAAGGTGAGGGACACGAGGGGTCTCCGATCAAGTGCGTTCGTCAGAGCAGGCCGTGGCGGGGCGGTGGGGTCCCGCTCAGCACGTACCGGCCTATGTGCTGGATCTTCCAGCGCACCGGGTCGTGCAGGGTGTGGGTGCGAGCGTCGCGCCAGTGCCGGTGCAGATTCAGGGAATTGAGGGCCGCGCGGGTGCCGGCGACCTCGAAGAGCGCGCCGGCCACCTCGACCGCGGTGTCGGCGGCGTGCGCCTTCGCGGCGGCCACCGCGATGGACGCCTCGGCGGCCGAGGCATCGGTGAGACCGGCGCGGGCGGTGTCCACGGCACGGGCGGCCTCCCGCAGCAGCGCCTCCGACGCCCTTACACCGATGGCGAGTTCACCGAACCGCTGGACGAGCAGGGGATCGTCTGCCGCGGCGTCGAAGCCGCTCTCGAACCAGGGGCGGCTCTTCGTCCGGACGAACTCGGCGGCCTCCGCCAGCGCTCCCCCGGCGATCCCCGTGTCGATCGCGGCGTGCAGCAACTGGGCTGCAGCTCCGTGCAGTTGTGGGCCCCGGAAGGTGAGATGGTGCGGGAAGATCCGGTCGGCGGCCACCGGGACACCGTCCAGGCGCACGGTGCCGCTGGCCGTGGTCCGCTGCCCCATGCCGTCCCAGTCGTCGATCACGGTGAGGCCGGGGGCGTCCCGCGGGACGAAGGCGACGTGCAGGTTGTCGTCCTCGGCGCGGGCCAGGACGGGGATCCAGTCGGCGTAGAGGGCCCCGGTGGCGTAGTGCTTGACGCCCTTGAGGACGTACGACCCGTCCGGCCGGGGCTCCAGGCGGGTGCGGATGTCCTGGACGTGGCGGGTGCCCGCCTCGGACTGGGCGTTGCCGAACTGGCGGCCCGCGAGTAGTTCTTCGAAGAAGAACGCCCTTTGCACGTCGGTTCCCTGACGGGCGATCACATTGACGTAGACGAAATGGCTCTGTGGGATCTGGGAGAGGCTGGCGTCGGCCGCGGCCAGCAGCCGGAAGATCTCGGCCAGGGTCTCCTGGCTCACGTCCGCCCCGCCGTACTCGGCCGGGACGGTGACGGCGAGCAGACCGGACGAGGCGAGCCGGTCCACCTCCGCACGCGGCAGCCTGCGTTCGGCATCACGCGCGGAGGCCTCCGCGCGGAACTCCTCGGCCAGGGCGGCGGCGACGGCGAGCGCTTCCGCGTCGCCGGCGATGACGTGCGCGGCGCCCCCGGTCAACTCGCGACCGCCAGCGTCGCCGGCGCGGTGGGGCGCAGGGCCGCCGAGAACTGGTCGACCACCTGGGCGAGGGCCTCGGCGGCGCCCTGGGCGACGGCCAGCGAGCCGTCGTCGTGCACGGTGATGTCCTTGTCGAGGGTGAACCAGCCCTGCACGATGTGGGCCGCACCCATGGAGTTCAGGACCGGGCGCAGGGCGTAGTCGATGGCCAGGACGTGGGCGGTGGTACCGCCGGTGGCCAGCGGCAGCACCGTCTTGCCGGTCAGCGCGTACTGCGGCAGCAGGTCGAGGAGCGCCTTGAGGACACCGGAGTACGACGCCTTGTAGACGGGAGTGCCGACGACCACGCCGTCGGCACGGGCGAACAGTTCGGCGGCCTCCACGACGGCCGGGTGGCGGAAGTCCGCGCCGAGCAGCGCCTCGGCAGGGAGGGTGCGCACGTCGAGCGGGATCACCTCGTGACCCTGCGCGGTCAGCCGCTGGTCCAGGTGGCGCAGCAGCCTGTTGGTACGGGAGGCGGCGGAGGGACTGCCGGAGACGGACAGGACGGTGGCCATGGGTCCTCTTTCGGAAGACTCGGGATTCGGAAGGCTCAGGACTCACGCAGGCTCCGTGAGGTTTTCGGGAGACCCGAAGACCCGGAGGCCAGGAGGTGCGGGGCGCCCGCGACCGGCGGACGCCCCGGGGCGTCAGGAGTACCAGGTGGGTTCGGGCAGTTCGCCCTCGAGGACCCAGCGTCCGACCTCCCGGCGCTTGTAGGCGACCGGGTCGTGCAGCGTGTGGGTGCGGATGTTGCGCCAGAACCGGTCGAGTCCCTCGGCCGTGGTGGTGGAGCGGGCGCCGGTCACCTCGAAGACGCGGCTCGCGATCTCCAGGGCGGCATCGGTGGCGCGGGCCTTGACCGCGGCCACCCGCACCTCGAAGTCGCCGCGCGCCTGCTCGGTGACCGCGTCGGGGTCGTCGTGCAGCTTCTGTCCCTCGGCGGCGACGGCGTCGGCCAGGGCCTCGACCGCCCACAGCTTCGCGGTGAGGTCGCCGTAGGTGTCGACGACGTACGGCTCGTCGACCGCGCGGTCGTGGCCGCCGTGCAGCCAGGACCGGGTCCTGGTACGGGTGTAGGTGGCCGCCGTCTCCAGCGCGCCGGCCGCGATGCCGAGGTAGAAGCTGACGAAGACCAGCTGGATGGTGGGGACGTTGAGGGTGTTGTAGACGCGCGGCCGGAACTCCTTGCCGACGTATCCGGCCGCGGACGACCAGGGGGTGCGGACCCCGTCGATGGTGACACTGCCGCTCTCGGTGAGCCGCTGGCCGATGTTGTCCCAGTCGTCGTGGAAGGTCAGTCCCGCGCTGTCCGAGGGCACGATCGCGAAGACGTGCTGGTCGGTCCCCTCCAGGACACCCTCCAGAACGGTGACGTCGGAGATCCTGCTGCCGGTGGAGAAGGACTTGCGGCCGGTGAAGACCAGGTCGTCGCCGTCCTCGGTGACCACGACATTCCGGTCGCGCGGGTTGACGGCGCCGCCGAAGAACCAGCGGTTTCGAGCGGCCTCCGCCTCCACGTGCTCCCACTGCTCACGGGTGCCGACCAACCGGGCCGCCCAGTTCCACAGGTAGTGGTAGCCGAGGAGCTGACCGAGGGAACCGTCGGCCTTGGCGATCTCCCGGATCACCCGGTAGGCGGTGATCCAGTTCTGGCCTCCGCCGCCGTGCTCGACGGGACCGAGCAGGGTGACGAGGCCGGAGTCCTTCAGCAGCCGCACCTCCTCGTGCGGAGCGGCGCCCGCACGGTCGCGGGCGGCGGCATCCGTGGCGAGGACGGCGGCGACGGCCGCGGCACGGGCGATCCAGTCCTCGGCGGTGCGCGGAGCGGGGCGGACGTGCCAGTCGGTGGGTGTGGCGGTGCTCATCGGTTCGGCCTTTCTCATGGGCGTGTTGGTGGGGGTGTTCGTGGGTGCGGTCAGGCGTGTACGCGTACGGAGTCGGTGGCGGCGGGAAGGGCGGCCTCCCGTTCGCGCACCAAGGGCAGGACGCGGCGGCCGAAGTACTCGACCTCCTCGTGGTAATGCAGGAAGCCGAGGAGAAGGAGGTCCACGCCGAGCCGCTTGTAGGCGACGATCCGCTCGGCGATCTGCTCCGGGGTGCCGATCAGCCCGGTACGGAAGCCGTCGTTGTACTGGACCAGGTCCTCGAATGTGGAGTCCTGCCACATGCCCCTGCCGTCGGCCGTGGACCTGCCGGCCTGCTTGACGGCAGCACCGAAGCCCTCGACAGCCTCGGAGTCGGCCTTGGCGACGATCTCCCGGAGGGTGTCGCGGGCCTCGGCCTCGGTGTCGCGGGCGATGAGGAATCCGTTGAGGCCGAACTTCGGGGGCCTGCGCCCGGCCAGGGCAGCGGCCCGGTGGACGTCCGCGATCTGTTCGACGACCCCGTCGTGGTTCCGGCCGTTGGAGAAGTACCAGTCGGAGACCCGGCCGGCCATGGCGCGGGCGGCAGTGGAGTTGCCGCCCTGGAAAATCTCCGGGTGCGGACGCTCCTGTGTGTTCAGCGGCTTGGGCTTGAGCGAGAAGTCACGCAACCGGTAGAAGTCACCGGCGAGTTCGGCGTGATCCTCGGTCCAGATGGTACGCAGCGCGCGGATGAACTCCTCGGAGCGGCGGTAGCGTTCGTCGTGCTCCAGCCAGGGCTCGCCAAGGGCGGTGAACTCGCCTTTGAACCAGCCGCTGACCACGTTGACCGCGAAGCGGCCGTTCGACAGATGGTCGGCGGTTGCGCCGAACTTCGCCAGGACACCCGGGTGCCAGAGCCCGGGGTGGACGGCGGCGATGACTTTCAGACGCTCGGTGGCCAGCAGCAGCGCGAGGCTGAAACCGGTGGACTCGTGCTGGTATTCAGCACCGTAACTGGCCATGTAACGCACCTGGCTGAGGGCGTAGTCGAAGCCGTTGTTCTCGGCGAGGACAGCGAGTTCCCGGTTGTACTCGTATCCCCAGTCGGTACGTTGTTCGATGGTGCTGGTGACCAGGCCGCCGCTGACATTGGGGACCCAGTAGGCGAATTTCACGGGATCTGCGGGCATGCGGAACTCCTGTTGCGGAATACAGAGGTGTGCATGTCAGGGGTATGAGGCAGGCGTGTGAGCACGCCGAATTCACTCAGCGCGAAAGGGCACGGAATTCAGGCGTGGGGGGAGAGCACGCGCGGTGGCCCCGAAGGCGGCTGCGACGTGCGGAACGGGCGGCGGATCGGGTGGATCAGGCCGCGACGCGACAGGAGGCGCTGGAAACGCGCGCGAGGTCGACGTGGCGTCGCCGCGTGAGGTCCAGTCGCTTCGTCATGCCGTCGATCGTGGCAGCCCCCGGTCGTCACCGTCAAGGGAAACCCGACAGATCTCGCATGACGGGCCATTGAATTTCACGAACCTGTGACAGGGAAACCCTTGAACAGGCCGGGAATGCGTCCGCATTCTGTCGCCATGCGGACGGAACAGCTGGAATACATCGCGGCCGTGACCCGGCTGGGTTCGCTGCGCCGGGCGGCGGAGGAACTGCGGCTCTCTCAGCCCGCGCTGAGCGAGACCGTACGGAATCTGGAACGCGAACTGGGCGTCGCTCTCCTGGAACGCAAACGCTCCGGGGCGACGATGAGCGCGGCGGGGCAGGAGTTGCTGCCCCACATCGTCGACATCCTGGACGCGGTGGACCGGCTGCGCGCGGCAGCGGGCGAACAGCACCGCATCCGGCGGATGGTGCGCGTCGGCACGGTCAACGCGGCGACCGTGCCCCTGCTGATGCCGGTCGTGCGGAAGTTCCGGACCGAGCATCCGCTCACACAGGTCGAGGTGGTCGGCGCGCAGCAGACGGACATTCACCGGGCGCTGCTGGAGGGCGGTTTCGATCTCGGGCTGGTGAACCACCTGGAGGGCGACGACATGCCGGCCGAGTTCGAGTCCACCGAGCTGCTGCGCGGTCGGCCCGTGGTGTGCCTGCGGGCGGACAGCCCGCTGGCGGCGCGGGCGGAGGTGTCGGCGGACGAACTGCTCACCGAGCCCTTGATCGCGATGCGCTCGGGCTATGTGATGCACCGCTATGTGCACCGGCTCCTGGAGGGCCGCTCGCCGGCGTTCGCGTACTCCACCGACGGCGCGGAGATGGGCAAGCTGATGGTCGCCGAAGGGCTCGGCGTGACGGTGCTGCCGGAGTTCAGTGTCGTCGGGGATCCGCTGGAGCGGCAGGGTGCGATCGTGTGCCGGCCGCTGGCAGGCGACCGGGTGCGGGTGCTGCTCATGCTGCGAAGGCGCAGGTCGGAGGCTGTGCCGCTGGCGGCCAGCGCCCTGCACGACCTCTTCGTGCACCGGGCCCGGGCGCTGCGGGCGACATCGGCCGAGCCCCGTGGGGAGGAGCGGGGCGGGGCAGGACGGGGCGGGGCGGACGCCCCATTCCGACCTCTACACATAAAGGGAAAATAAGTGCAGAATGAATCCAAGCGGCGCTTACCGTATACCGCCCCAGAAGCGGTCAGGCCTGCTAGTCAAAGGAGACGACTCATGGCCAACGTCTCGCATCGCCGTGGTGACATCACAAGCCACCCCGATGCCCCAGAAATGCGGGCACGGTACGACCGTATGATCGGCGGTCGTGATGTGGTCCTGGTGGACGGACCGGTGTTCCTGCTCGGCCTCTACTGTGCGGTGTCCCCCTGGATACTCCACTACACGACGAGCCAGCCCGCTCTCGTGCCCCACAACCTGATCGTCGGCATCGCGATCGGTCTGCTCGCCCTCGGCTTCACCGCCGCGCCGTCGCGCATGTACGGCCTCAGCGGAGCCATGTGCGCCCTCGGCGTGTGGATGATCGTCTCGCCGTGGATCGTCGGCACCAATCCGGACGCGGGCGTCATCTGGAACAACATCATCATCGGCGCCCTGACCCTGGTGCTCGGCATCATGTGCGCCGGCACGGCGTCCAGGAGCGCCCCGAGGACCTAGGGTTTTCCGTCTGGATGATGCCGGGCTCGTAGGGTCCGGCATCATCCACACGACAGACCCCGGGCTCCCGGCCGCAGAAGGAAACCGAACGAGCACGGGCCGGGCCGCGTTCACCGCGGACCGGCTCCTTCGTCTCCGGACCCGGCCCGCTCGTCCGTACCGGACGGGCATGCCCGAAGCGGCCGGGCGAGCGCGCGGGGCCCGGGGCCCGGATGTCGGGGGAATGCCCCCGCCGACCGTGGGCACAAGCTCTGCAAGCGAGTTGTTTCGAGGAGGAGGGGCGAGATGGAGATCGGCGGCATCATCAGTGCCATCATCATCGGCATTGTCATCGGAGTCCTGGGCCGGCTCGTGGTCCCGGGTCGCCAGCGCATCGGGATTCTGTGGACGATCCTCGTCGGCATCGTCGCCGCGCTCATCGGCTCGGCGATCGCCTCGGCGTTCGGGGTGGCCGACACCAAGGGCGTCGACTGGGTCGAGTGGCTCATCCAGATCGGCCTCGCCGCATTGGGTGTGGCCGCGCTGGACCGGGTGAAGATGCGCCGCTGACGCGAGAGGTCCGGCGGCTCGGGGCGCACACGGAGAACAGCACCGGCACGGGTCCGGCGGGAACACGCCGCGAGAGTGCGTGTCCCCGCCGGACCCGTTCGTGTCCCCGGATGCCGGAGCGCCTACGAGGTGATCGGGGCGGGTACTTCAGCGGCGGCTCAGTTGATCCGAAGGCAGCGCGACACTGTGCCCCGCGGTGATCCTCGAAGGACTGGGCTCTCAGGACCGACGACGACGGCCGCAGATCCGTACCGCAGCCCCGGCGGCCATGAGCGTCGGTCCCGCGGCGAGGACCGGAAGGCCAGGGCCCGGAAGGACGTACAGGAGAGCGCCCGCCGCGGTGGCCACGGCTCCGATCGACAGCACGGCGGAGCCGACAGAGGACACGGACACACGGAGCTCCCAACGGGTGGCGGACCTGGGCAGGATGCTGGTGGTGGCCGATACTACGGGGCGTACACGTACGGGATCGTCGTGGTGAGCGGGGCGAAGCCGAGGCGTTCCAGGATCGGGCGGCTTTGGCTGGAGGCGTCGACCTGGAGGTAGCGGCAGCCGCGCTCGGCGGCGACCCGTGCCCGGTGGGCCACCAGCGCGCGGTAGATGCCCCTGCCCCTCCAGGCATCGACGGTGCCTCCACCCCAGAGACCGGCGAACCGGGTGCCGGGCACGAGCTCCATCCGGGCCGCACTCACCGGATCCCGGCCGGCCAGGGCCACCACGGCGACCACGGTGTCGGGCGCCGCGGTGAGCCGGTCGAGCAGCTGGTGCCGCAGCCAGGAAGCGTCGGCCCGGAACGCCTTCTCGTGCACGTCGACCACCAGGTCGACGCCCGCCCGGTCGGTGACGGGCACGATCCGGACGCCCTCGGGGGGCTCGGTGTCGAGGCGCAGCTCGGGGATCTCGCCGATCATCAGCGTCTCCTCGGGTCCGGGCGTGAACCCCGCCGCCACGAGCCGCTGCCCGAGGTCCGCGGGCAGATCATGGCCGTACAGCTTCCACTCGAACTCGCGGTTCAGCCCGGTGAAGTACGCGATCTGCGCGGCGATCACCACGTCCGCATCCGTCCCCCGCGGGTCCGGGCCGCCCTCGCGCCGCTCCTCCGCCGCCCCGCCCAGGCCGGACCAGACGACGCCGTTCCAGCCGTGCCGCGGGGCGGTCTGGCGCACCACCGGGCCGATGCGTTCGACGCGGGCGTCGGGGCCGTCCGGCCGCGCGCCTTCGCGCAGCTCACGGTCGAACAGGGCGAGTACCGCGGCGTGATCCATACGGCACACCCCAACACGGGACCGCCCGGCCTGGCAACGGGATTTGGCATCGCGTCCGCACGGCGCCCGAGCATAGGGTTGCCGTCTACCCACTCCCCGGGAGAAAGGCCTCGCCCCATGGTTGTGAAGGACACCGAACTGCCCTATCTGCGCCGCTGCGTGGAGCTGGCCACCGAGGCGCTGGAGGCCGGGGACGAGCCGTTCGGTTCGGTCCTGGTGGCCGACGACGGCACCGTACTCGCCGAGGACCACAACCGGGTGGCCTCCGGGGACCGTACCCGGCACCCCGAGTTCGAGCTGGCGCGCTGGGCGGCGGCCCGGATGACGCCCGGTGAGCGGGCCGCCGCCACTGTGTACACCTCCGGCGAGCACTGCCCGATGTGTGCCGCCGCGCACGCCTGGGTGGGCCTCGGCCGGATCGTGTACGTCGCCTCCTCCGCCCAGTTGGGTTCCTGGCTCACCGAGCTGGGCGTGCCCGCGCCGCCGGTGCGGACGCTGCCCGTGAGCGAGATCGCCCCCGGCGTGACCGTGGACGGGCCCGTCCCCGAACTGACGGAGGCCGTGCGGCAGCTGCACCACAGGTTCCACCGCGCGGGCGGCTGACCCGGCGTGGGGGGGGCGCCGTCCCAAGGGCCCTGTCCCCCGTCGGCCTCAGGCCTGCGTGCCCGTGCCCGCTCCCAGGCGGGAGCGGCGGTACAGGGCGACCCCGCCGAGGAAGAGCGCCACTCCGGTGGCGAGGACCGGGAAAGTCTGGTCCGCGCCCGTTTCGGCGAGGGCGCTCGAGCCGACGGGGGCGACCGTTGCCTGCCTTCCGGACATGGTCGCGGGCACGCACCCGCACCGGAGAGAACGCGGGCACGCCGGCCGGATCATGGCTTGTCCGAAAGTCGCACACCGTTCACTCCGCGGAGCGCCCGCCGCTCGAACTCCGGCACCGGCTGCCGAACGGAGACACGGGGCGACGGGCTCCAGGGCGCCAGGCCGGGCACGGCAGGGCGCCGTCCGGCCGACAGGCGGGGCCGGTGGGGTCCCCGTATCGTGATCGAGGGCGCCGGTTCCCGGTCCGCTGTGGGGCGCCCCTGGAGGCATCGATGCTGGCCAAGCTCTCCATGCGACTCCCGGTCCGGCGCTGCGCGGTCACCGGGGCGGCCGGACTGGCCCTGCTGGGCGCAGGTCTCCCGGCGGCCGCCACCGAGAACCCCGGCCTCGACCGGTTCTACGACCAGAAGATCAAGTGGTCGGCGTGCGAGGGCGCGGACCTGCCCGAGGACCTGCAGTGCGGGAAGATCACCGTCCCGGTCGACTACGCCGAACCCGGCAAAGGTGCCCTCGAACTGGCCCTCGCCCGCTACCGCGGCACGGGTGACCCCCGTGGCTCGGTGGTGCTGAACTTCGGCGGGCCGGGCGGTTCGGGGGTCCTCGGGCTCGCCCACGGCGGCAAGGAGTTCATGGGCCTCACCGACGATTACGACGTGGTGTCCTTCGACCCGCGCGGTGTCGGCCGCTCCTCACCGGTCAGCTGCGGCACGAAGGCCACCGGTCAGGCGCTGGAAGCAACCGGCGGCGAGGACCTGGCCGATCCGCGGAAAACGCTCGCTCAGCTGCGCGAGGTGGCGGCCGAGTGCACCCGGCGCTCGGGCCCGGTCCTGCCGCACATCGGCACCGTGAACGTCGCACGGGACCTGGACGTCATGCGGCAGGCGCTCGGCGACAAGAAGCTCAACTACCTGGGCTTCTCCTACGGAACCCGGCTGGCCGCGGTGTACGCGGCCCGGTTCCCCGAGAGGGTGGGCCGGTTGGTACTGGACGGGGTGGACACGCTGACCGAACCGCTGGCCGAACAGGGGCTGGCGAGCGTACGGGGCCAGCAGACCGCGCTCGAGCACTTCCTGACCTGGTGCACCGAGGGCATCGCCTGCCCGTTCGGCCAGGACCCGCGCAAGGCAAGGCAGTTGGCCGTGAAGCTGGTCAACTCGCTCGACGAGAACCCCGTACCGACCGATTTCGGCTACGCGTTCACCGGCCAGGACCTCGCGGTCGCCCTGGGCCAGGGCCTCTACAGCAGGGAACTGTGGCCCTTGCTGCAACGGGCGCTCGCGGAGCTGATGGAGGACGGGGACACACGCGGGGTGGAGGCCTTCGCCACCGGCGGGGTGACACTCCCCCTGCCGCATCGCGCCGACGATCCGCTCGTCGACGAGGAGGAGGTGCCGCTGGACAACCTGCCGGCCGCGCTGATGGCGGTGAACTGCGCGGACGATCCCGACCGCCCGGCCGCCGAGCAGGTGACCCGGGACCTCGACCGGCTGCGCACCGCCTACGAGGATGCCTCCCCGGTCTTCGGCCGCTACCGGCTCGCCCAGGTGCTGATGTGCCACGGCCGCCCCAAGGGGACCGACTTCATCCGAGCGAAGGTCAAGGACGTCGACACTCCGAAGATGCTGCTGGTCGGCACCCGGGGCGACCCGGCCACGCCGTACCGGTGGACGGTGGAGACGGCCGAGCGGCTCGGCCCGTCGGCCGTGGTGCTGGACAACCGGGCCGAGGGCCACACCGGCTACGGATCGTCCGACTGCGTCCACCGCGCGATCGACGACTTCCTCCTCTACGGCACCTTGCCGCCCAGCGGCAGCTCCTGCGGCGCCGAGGACGGCACCCGCCCATGAGCCCCTACCCGAACGACGCAACGAATGCCCCAAATGCCCGATCCGCGATTCGGCTCTATGGTGCTGTCATGGAGCACGATCTGAGTCCCGCAACCCTTGCCGAGCTTCGACGCCCGCGCCCCTACCCCGCGGTGTCGGTGCTGACACCGACGCACCGGCGCGATCCCCTCAACGCCCAGGATCCGGTCCGGCTGCGCAATGTGGTGGCCGAGGCCAAGAAACAGCTGGAGGCCGATCCCGCGGTCACCCGGGACCGGCGTGGAGAAGTGGAGCTGCAGCTCGACCGGGCCCTGGCCGAGGTCGACCTGACGCACACCGAGGACGGCCTGGTCATCTTCGCCGCCCCGGGCGAGCACCAGGTGTGGTCACTCGCCCGGTCGGTGCCGGAGCGTGTGGTGCTCTCGGACACCTTCCTCACCCGCAACCTGGTGTCCGCCCACACGGCGGAGCGCCCCTTCTGGGTGCTGTCCGTCTCCCCGGACCGGGCCACGCTGTGGAACGGCGGCACGGACCGGGTCACCGAGGAGCACGCCGGCGCCTTCCCCCTGATCCGCACCGTGGAGAACTTCGACCCCGAGCGCGTGGAGCAGATCGGCGATCAGCCGAGCGCCTTCCGGGACGAAGGCACCCGCCGGTTCCTGCGCGAGACCGACACCGCGATGGGCGCGATCCTGCGCGAGCATCCGCGGCCCTTGTACGTCACCGGGGAGCCGGCCGCGCTGTCCCTGCTGGGCGAGGCCGGCGGTGTGGCCCGGGACGCGGTGCACGTCCAGCACGGCGGCCTTGCGCACGGCACGCCCGACGCGGTGTGGCAGGCCCTGCGCCCCGTGCTCGAGAGCGAGGCCCGCAAGAGCACCGAGGACGTCCGCCGGGCCCTGGAGACGGCCCGCGGGCGCAAGAGGTTCGCGGCCGGGGTCGACGAGCTGTGGCAGAACACCCGGGACGGGCGGGTCCAGTTGCTGGCCGTCGAGGAGAACTTCCGGGTGACGGTGCGCGACGCGGGCGAGCATCTGGTCGCCGCAGAGTCCGGCGACCTGGACGCCCGCGAGGACATCGTGGACGAGCTGGTCGAGCAGTGCCTGGAGACGGGCGCCGAGGTCCGCTTCGTCCCGGACGGCGCTCTCGGGGACGCGGACCGGATCGCGGGCGTACTGCGGTACTGAGGCAGGCGGAGCAGGCAGGCCCCAGGGGCTGCCGCACGTTCCGTCGCGAGGTGCCTGTCCCGTCCCGGGGTGCCCGGCCGGAATCCGGTCGGGCACCCCGGGATGAGGGCGGCGCGGATCGCTTCTGCGAACAAACACCTGTCCGTCGAACATGCGTGCGTGCGGTCGGTGTCGACCGGAATCCTCATCAAGTCACTTGCGCCCCAAGGGATTTGGCCTGCCAATTCGGTACCCGGCACATGCCCCCGAGTAGCTCCGCGAAGACGGTGGCATACGCCATGGGCATGACCTCAAGGTGTCTTGCCGAATCCCTTACAGGGCGTGGCGGGCTGTGCCACAGTCGTAACGGCCCCCCCACCCGACTCTGGCCCGAACCGTCCCACATCGGAGTGCGTCATGCCGCCCCACCTCTCCGCTGACCGCTCAAAAGCCCAGCCGCCAGGACGCGGCCCGGTCGACGCGCTCATCTCGCAGACCCGGCGGCTCAAGGACGACGTGGACGCCGTACGGCGCGGCACCCCGGCGGACACATCGGACCCGCAGGACCGCTGGCAGCGCGCACTGTACGACCTGGCACTGCACCAGCTCAACGACCTGGACGAGCACCTGGCCCAGCTGCGGGACGGCCCGCTGCCCGTACCCGCGCCGGCCGGGCCCGCGCCCACCACGCAGTCCACGCCGAGGCAGGGCGCCCTGCTCAGCCGAGTCGGCAGTGCCGAGTGGAACCTGCTGTCGGACGAGGCCAGTTGGTCCGGGGAGCTGTACCGCATCCTGGACCGCGACCCGGCCGCTCCGCCGCTCACCCTCGACGAGCTGCCGTCGCTGGTGCACGACGAGGACCGGCCGAGGCTCACGGCGATGGTCACGGGCTGTCTCGTCGACGCCCGGCCCATCGACGGCGAGTTCCGGCTGATACGCCCGGACGGCAGCGTCCGGACCGTGCACATGATGGGCGAACCGGTCCTCGGGACCGACGGCAGTACCGCCTCGATGTGGGCCGTGCTGCGGGACGTCAGCGAACTGCGCCGGTACCGACGGGCGGTCAGCGAGACCCGTGACTCGCTGCGCCACCCGGGACAGGACGCGGCGCGGAGCGAGCACCGGCTCGCGGTCGAGCTGCAGGAAGCCGTGCTGCCGGCGTGGCGCGACTCCCTGCGGCTCCCGCGAAGGGGGCCCCGGACCCTGGACGTCGCCGCCCGGCACCTCCCGTCGGCGACGGGTGCGGCGACCGGCGGAGCGTGGTACGACGCCCTCGAACTGTCCGACGGCACCGCCCTGCTCAGTGTCGGCGAGCTGACCGGGCAGGGCGTCGGCGTGGCCTCGGGCATGGCGATGCTGCTCGGCGCCATGCGGGGCATGGCGATGTCCGGCACCGAGCCCGGACCGCTGATGGCCTGCCTCAACCGGTTACTGGACGCCACCGGGCAGCCCGCCCTCGGCAGCGGTCTCTGCCTGCGCTACCGGCCCGAGACACGCTCCCTGGTGTGGGCGCAGGCCGGACACCCCGTCCCCCTGCTGTTCCGCAGCGGAACGGGGCGCCCGCTGGACGCCCCGGACGGCGTCCTGCTGGGCGCCGCCCCGGCCGCCTCCTACGGGCAGGCCGAGGAGACCCTCGAGGCCGGCGACCTGCTGCTGCTGCACACCGACGGGCTGGTGCCCGGACGGGCCGGGGCCGCATCCGTCCGCCGACTGGTCGACCTGGCCCCGCAGTTCACGAAAAGCCGTACCGCGCAGGAGTGTCTGCTGGCCGTCCTGCGGGAGTTCGGTGACAGAGAACGCGAGGACGACGCCTGTGTGCTCGTCGCCCGGGTGGCCTCGTAAGGCTCCTGAGCCTCTGATCCGGCGTCGACGCCTCGTACGAGAAGCACAACGGGCCTCGCGATGAAGCGCCCGTGCTCCCCCGGCCCCGCTACGCCCGTGCGCTGCCCCCCTTGCCCCTGGGCCTCGGCAGGGCCGCCCTGATCTCCTCCCGCAGTTCCTGGATCCTGGGATACGAGGAGTACTCGGCGGTGAGCCGGTACATCTCGCGCAGCCGGTCCCAGGTACGGCGCGAGGAGTTGGAGCCCATCGACATCAGTGCGAGACGCGCGTACCGGTCGGCCTGTTCCGGGTCGTCGGCGATGAAGCAGGCGGAGGCCATGGAGAGGTGGTCGAAGATCTTCGACCGCTCCCTGCCGTCGATGCGCAGGGACAGCGCCTTCTCCGCGTAGTGCTGGGCGTGCACCGCCGCGCCGGGCTCGAACTCGGCCAGCGTGCGGTAGGCCAGGGCGTGCATGCCGTACAGGTCCTCGTCCTTGAAGGTCTGCATCCAGTCCGGCGGCTCCTGGTCCGGCCCCCGGTCGGAGACGAACAGGTCCTCGGCCCGGCCCAGGGTGCGGCGCATCGCCCGCCCCTTGCCCATGGACGCCTGTGCCCAGGCCTCGATGGTGTGGAACATCGCGCGGGTGCGCGGCAGGGCCTCCTCGCCCGAGCCCGAGTGGGCGAGTTTCAGCAGGTCCAGGGCCTCGTCGGGCCGGCCGAGGTGGACCATCTGGCGGGCCGCGCGGGACAGTGCCTCCCCCGCGCGCGGCCGGTCGCCGCCCTCCCGGGCGGCGTGCGCGGCGATGACGAAGTACTTCTGCGCCGTGGGTTCCAGGCCGACGTCGTGCGACATCCACCCGGCGAGGACGGCGAGGTTGGCGGCGACGCCCCACAGGCGCCGCTGGAGATGGGGTGGGTGGTGGTAGGCGAGCATGCCGCCCACCTCGTTGAGCTGGCCGACCACCGCCTTGCGCTGGAGGCCGCCGCCCCGGGCGGCGTCCCAGGCGCGGAACACCTCCACGGAGCGCTCGAGTTCCTCGATCTCCTGGGACCCGATGGGGGCGGCCTCGTACCGGTCGTACCCGGCGGAGTCGGCGTGCAGCGGATGGTCGAGCCGGGGAGCGTCAGTGGTCAGGGCGGGATCCGTGTGCAGCCAGTCGTGCATGGCGCCGGTGAGTGCGGATCCCGCGGTGAGCGCGGCGCCCGCGCCCACCAAGCCGCGTCGGTTGAGCATGAGGTCCATTCCCGTGAATTCGGTGAGGACCTCGGCCGTCCGCTCGGGCGCCCACGGCACACCGTCGGGATGTTCCGTACTCCCGCCGCTCTGCCGTTTCCCCGTACGCCCGTGCCGGACCAGACCGAGATCCTCGATGGTCACGACACGGCCGAGACGCTCGGTGAACAGGGCCGCCAGCACCCGTGGGACGGGATCGCGCGGGATCTCTCCCATGTCGATCCAGCGCCGCACTCGGGAGGTGTCGGTCGCCAGCTGGGGATGGCCCATGGCCGCCGCCTGCCGGTTGACCAGCCTCGCGAGTTCGCCCTTGGACCAGCCGGCCAGGCCGAACAGGTCCGAGAGCCGGGTGTTGGGTTGTCCGCTCACATCAAGCCCCCAGGTTCTCGGCTGAGTTGACAGTAGCCGGGTGAAAGATGCCGGGCGACTATTCGCCAGGGTTCGCCAGGGTGCGCCAGATGGTGTGCCAGGGGTCATCGGGTGTCGAGTAGGAATGCGCCACCACGACCCGGTCTTGGCCGGGGCATTCCCCAGGATGCGCCTGGGCGACCGGGCCGTGTGGTGCACTGACGTCGCAGGCACACGAAGGGATCTGTATCACCCATGTACGCAGCATCGTCCTCCGTGTCCGCCCCGCCCCGGCCGCTCCGTCCGCGTCCGGCGGACAGCGGCCCCTACCTCGCCCCCGCTCGCCAGGTGGCCCCCGTACTCGGTGCGGGCAAGACACGGCGCGCCCCGGGCTCCGGCCCCCAGCAGCTCAGCGGCCGGCTCGACCTGTCCGGCCCCCAGGGCGCCCAGTTACGCTCGGCGATCGCGTCGGTGCACCGCATCTGTCCGGAGTTCGCGCCGGTGCAGGTACTGCGCCGCAACGGCCGGTCCGTTCTCCTGGTCGGTACGACCGGCCGGAGCACCGCGGTGGCCAAGTGCTTAACGGATCACTCGCCCGCCTGGGCCGAGCGGTTCCGGCACGAGATAGCGGTCTACCGCTCGTTCGTCCGGCATCGCCCGCCCGCGCGGGCACCCCGGCTGATCGCGGCGGACCCGGACAACTGCACCCTGGTGATCGAGCGGATGCCCGGCCGGGTGGCGGCACTGCAGCGGCACCCGGTGGAGGCACCACCACGGGCGGACATCAGGGCCGCGCTCGGCGCGATCTGCCGGCTGAACACATGGCGCCCGCCCTCCGGTACGTTCGACGCCCCGCTGGACTACGCGGCGCGGATCGCCCGCTATCACGAGCTGGGTCTGCTCACCGACCGGGACATGGGCGATCTGCAGAAGCTGCTGCACGGCATCGCGCACGCGGCAGGGCGCCACGGCATGGGCCAGTTCTGTCACGGCGACGCGCTGCTCTCCAACATCCTGATCTCACCGGCCGGTCCAGTGCTGGTGGACTGGGAGCACGCGGGCTGGTACCTGCCGGGCTACGACCTGGCGACGCTGTGGGCGATCCTCGGGGACGCGCCGGTGGCGCGGCGGCAGATCAGCCAGATCGCGCAGTCGGCGGGCCATGCCTCACGCGACGCGTTCCTGGTGAACCTGATGCTGGTGCTGACGCGTGAGATCCGTACCTACGAGACGGCCGTGCAGCGTTCGATGCACGATGCGCCCCCGGTGGCGCCGAACGCGGCCCAGCCGGGCGCGCTGCCGTCCGGCGAGGAGCAGCGGCTGCTGCTGCGGCGGCTGCACGACGACTGTCAGTTGGCCCGCAAGGCCGTGCGCGCGGCGGTCGGCACGCGCTGACCCCACAGGACGTGCGAAGGCCCGCAGTGCTTCCCGGTGGGGAGGCGCCGCGGGCCTTCGCACGTCCTGGCGCGTTCCCCCGGGTCTCGGCACGGTGTTGGCACGTTCCCGGAATTTCACGGCCGGTTCCCGGCGCCATCGGTGTACGCCATTGACGTACCGCAGGTCTCCGGGCCGCCGCCACGAAAGTCCCGTGGACCCCGAGTGGCAGGGGAATCACTCCTCTCCTGGGCATGATTGACGGATCATCGGCCAGCCGGTAGCACAGACGCACCGCCGGCCTCCGTACGGCCCTGTGGCTCGTACGGACCGTCCCGCCCGATCGTCCCAGGAGACCGCGTTGCGAGGATCCCCCACCCGACCCGGCCGTGCGCCGGTCGTCGGTTCCCGCCCTGCCCGCCGTACGGCCGGCGCCCTGGCCGCGGCAGCGCTCACGCTGCCGCTGCTCGGCGCGGCCCCGTCCGCTGCCCCACCGGTTGCCGCCCCGTCCGGCGAGACCCGGCTGCAGGAAGCTTTCGTCGCCGCGGCCACCGCGTACGAGGTGCCGCGGAGCGTGCTGCTGGGCGTCTCCTACCTCCAGTCCCGCTGGGACACGCACGAGGGCGCGCCGAGTGTGACCGGCGGCTACGGTCCGATGCACCTCACGGACGTCCGCACCGCGCTGGCGGCGGCGACGTCGCATCACGACGAGGGGACGGAGGACCCCCGCGGCGATGACGCCCGGCCTCCGCTGCGCCCCGAGGCCCCCGTGCCGCACGCCGGTTCTCTCCCGGACCGGCTGGCCACCCTGCCGAAGGCGGCCGAGCTGACCGGGCTGAGCGCCGAGCGGCTGCGCGACGACCCGGCCGCGAACGTGGCGGGCGGCGCCGCGCTGCTGGCCGAGTCCCAGCGGGAGCTCGGCGGGGCGCCGAGCGAGGACCCGGCGGACTGGTACGGCGCGGTGGCCCGTTTCTCCGGAGCGGATGACACCGCGTCGGCGGCGGCGTACGCGGACGAGGTCTACGAGGTGATCCGCGCCGGTGCGCACCGGGTCACGGACACGGGAGAGCCGGTCGCCCTGGCCGCCCGTCCGGACCTCGCCCCAAACCGGTCGGCGCTACCCGGCACCGGTCTGCGGACCGTGTCCGCCGGCTCCACCACCGCCACGGAGTGTCCCGCGACGGTGTCCTGCGAGTGGATCCCGGCGCCGTACGAGGAGTTCGGGGACGGCGACTACGGCAACCACGATCTGTCGGACCGTCCTGCCTCGCAGCCGATCCGGTACGTCGTCGTCCATGACACCGAGGGCGCCTGGGAGGGTGTTCTCAGCATGGTGCAGGACCCCACCTATGTGTCGTGGCACTACAGTCTGCGCTCGACCGACGGTCACATCGCCCAGCATGTGAAGGTGAAGGACGTGCCCTGGCACGCGGGCAACTGGTACGTCAACGCCGGGTCGATCGGGCTGGAGCACGAGGGCTTCCTGGCGGAACCGGACGCCTGGTACACCGAGGCGATGTACCGTTCCTCGGCCCGTCTGGTGCGGTATCTCGCCGAGAAGTACGACATCCCTCTGGACCGGCAGCACATCCTCGGTCACGACACCGTGCCGGGTACGACCGCGGCGACCGTGCCCGGCATGCACACGGACCCCGGGCCCTACTGGGACTGGGCGCACTACTTCGAGCTGCTGGGCAGCCCGTTCGAGGCCACGGCCGGGAAGAACGGCGGCCTGGTGACGATCCGCCCCGACTACGCCGCCCACGGCCCGGTGTTCACGGGCTGCGAGACCGCGGGCGAGCCGTGCGCGGTGCACGGGTCCAGTGCGGTACGGCTGTACTCCGATCACGACGAGAAGTCCGCCCTGATCAGGGACATCGGCCTGGGTTCGAACCCGACGACCGGGGTGAACGACCTGTCCTCACGGGTGTCGACCGGCCAGCAGTACGCGGTCGCCGACCGGTGGGACGGCTGGACCGCGATCTGGTACCTGGGGCAGAAGGCCTGGTTCAGGAACCCGAAGGAGCAGCCCACCGCGGTGCCCGCCGCGGGCCGGGTGGTGACCCCGAAAAGGGGCTTGGACTCCGTGCCGGTGTACGGACGCGCCTACCCGGAGAAGGCCGCCTACCCGGAGGGGGTGCCCGTACAGGACGTGTCCCCGCTGCCGTACACGCTGCTGAAGGGCCAGCAGTACGTCACCGGGGGCAAGGTGCCCGGTGAGTACCTGTACGCGGTGACCTTCGACCGGTCCTCGCACCAGGTGGTCCGGGGCAAGGAGCTGTACTACCAGATCCAGTTCGGCCACCGGGTCGCGTTCGTGCGGGCGGCGGACGTGACGGTGAAAACGGTGTAGCGGCGGCCGCCCTGAGGCTCGGTTCCGGCCCTTGTTCCCGGTCGGGGAACAAGGGCCGGTCCGAGCCGGTCAGCCCTGCTGGAACAGTTCGGCGGGCAGCGGCTTGAGGAGGGTGTACAGGTCGTCGGTGATGGGGCGGTCCCAGGCGGCGATGGTGACCAGCACCTTGTCGCTGCGGTCGAACTGCACGCAGGAGATCCGGCTCTCGGAGAGCTTCACCCGGCGCACGATGAGCAGGTTGTCGCCCTGCATCACGGGCACGTCCTCGGTGCCGACGACGGTCACCTCCTCGTCGTTCTCCAGCGCCAACAGCAGCTGTCCGACCTCGAAGGGAACCTCGCCCTCGGGGACCTCGCGGGCCGTGGAGCCCTCCGGCAGATTGCCGATGATCATCGCGGGGCCGCGGCCGCCGAACAGGTCGTAGCGCAGGAAGACGCCCTGGCAGGTGCAGTCGGGGGCGGGCAGCAGCCCGGCGCCCAGATTCCCGGGCCAGTCGCCCGGGTCCATGGCCAGGACGTCGAAGTCGGGTCCAGCGGGAGTGGCGCTGCGGCGGCGGAGGAACGACATGCCGCCATGGTACGTGCCCGGACCCGCGGGCGGACGGCCGGGCGACGCCCGTCACGCCCACCCGGTCCGCCGTTGTCCTCGGCCCTGCGGACAGTCCTTGTGGACGGCCCACAGCTTTTTGCGGGGGCTACTCCTCCGGCGGCGCCGGCGGGACCACCGCGACGGGGCTCGCCGCGTGGAGCAGGACGGCCTGGGTGACGGAGCCCATCATGCGGGCCGGTGCCAGCAGGCGTCGCCGGTGGCGTCCCACGATCACCAGCCCGGCGCCCTCGGAGGCCGCGACCAGGTGCCCGGCGGCGTCCCCGGGCAGCACCCGGATCTCGGTGGTGACCTCTGGGTGCCGTTCACGGTGCGGGGCGAGGAAGCCGTCGGCGAGGATGCGGGTCTCGTGCTCGACGGCGCTCTGGTCGATCTGCGGCGCGGGCATCTCTCCCGGCAGCATCCAGGTCTGCAGGGGCCACGGATAGGCGGCCAGGACGCGGAGCCCGGCGCCGCGCAGGGCGGCCTCACGGAAGGCGAAGGCGAGGGTGGCCTCGTCGGGGCTGTCGACGTTCACGCCGACGACGACGCCGGGACCCGCCCCGGATGCCTCGGCGGGCGTGCCGCTGTCCCGGGCGGGCCGGGGGACCACGACGACGGGGCATTCGGCATCCCGGGCCGCGGCAAGGGAGTTGGAGCCGAGCAGCAGGCTGGCGAAACCGCCGCGACCTCGGGAGCCGAGCACCAGCAGCTGTGCCGTGGCCCCCAGTTCGGGCAGGACGGCGCCGGGAGCGCCGTCCAGGGCGACGAAGTCGACGGCGGGGAGGCCGGTCCGGCCCTCCAGCCGGCCGCGGACCAGACCGAGGACCGCGTCGTCCTCGGCTGCGGGAAGAACGGCGGGCGCCGCGTCGGGCCGTCCCCAGAGGGCGTACTGACGTACGTGCGCCACCCGCAGGGGGGCCTCGCGCCGGTGTGCGGCGTCGAGGGCCCACTCCAGGGCGCGCAGACTGTCGTCCGAACCGTCGACCGCCGCGACGACCGGCTGGCTGCTCATGGGGGTTCCTCACTTCCGGACTACGGCGCTCATTTTCCGGGGCCGGCCTGGCTCGGGCCCGGCCCTGGAAGAGTATCCCTGGTCGTGTGTCCAGAAGATCGGCGGCAACACCTGCCCGGCGGTCCTTCCGCTCACCGGTCGGCAGGCCCCAAGGAGTGCACCCCGGGGCGTACGCGCCCTGCTCACGTCAGGTCGAACTCCCCCTCCCGGGCTCCGGACACGAAGGCGCCCCATTCGGCCGGGGTGAAGATCAGGGAAGGGCTCTGAGGGCGCCCACTGTTCCGCATGGCGATGAAGCCCTCCACGAAGGCGATCTGGACATCCCCCAGGCCTCGGCTGCTGGACTGCCACTGTGCGTTGCTCAGGTCCAGGTCGGGCTTGTCCCAGCCGGTGAGCGGTCGCTGCTGGGTGGTGCTTTCGGCCACGTCCGTGCTCCTCCCGATTTCCGTTGTCCGCGGCCAGCCTAGCGATCGGTTCCGGCCGCCGACAGGTCATGTCAGGAGTGCCTTTCCACAGGAACGGCACGGGTTCGGCGCGGGCACGACACGGACGCGGTGCGGACGGGTCAGGAGGCGGGGGGGCTGATCGGAGCAAGGCGCACGTGACGCGCGCGCCGGGACCGCCGGCGTCCTGACGGCGGACTTCGGACCGCGGACTCCGGACCGCACGATTGAACGCGGGATGACGTGCGCACGTACTGGTGGCGGCAGGCCCGTTCACGGGCCCGGTGTGCCATGCCCTCGCAATACCGCACGGAAGGACCCCCGGGTGCAGCTCTTCACACGCTCCCGTCAGCTGTCGGACCCCACCGAGAGCGGAGCGGACCCGGACGACGGACCGGCCGAAACCACCGACAGCCCCACCGCCCCCGCCGACACGCCGAAGCCCTTCGAGGAGACCCCCGACGGCCCGGCGCCCACGCGACGGGACCGCTGGCGCCGCGACCACCCCCGCGCCGCCCGCGGTGTCACCGTAGGGACGACCGTCCTGGCCGGAGCGCTGCTGCTGTTCGCGCTCCTCGTGCCGAACCGTGTGGAGCGGCTGTCCCCCGAGGCGTTCCTCCGCATCCCGGCCGAGGGTGTCCTGCTGGCGACGCTGCTGCTCGCGCTGCCGCCGAGGCCCCGGCGGATCACGGCGGTGGTCTCGGGCACCCTGCTCGGTCTGCTCACCGTCCTGAAGATGGTGGACATGGGGTTCTACCAGGTGCTGGCCCGGCCGTTCGACCTGGTGCTCGACTGGATCCTGTTCGACGACGCGGCCGAGTTCGTCCGGGAGTCGTTCGGCCGGGGCGGGCAGATCCTCGCCGTGATCGGTGTGATCGTCCTGTTCGTCGCCCTGCTGGTGCTGATGACGCTGGCGGCGGTGCGGATCACGAACCTGATGGTCCGCCACCGTCCGGCCGCCGTCCGCACCACCCTGGTCCTCGGCATCGCGTGGATCACCTGTGTCACCCTGGGCGTGCAGATCACCGGCGTCCCGCTCGCCACCAAGGGCACCGCGGAGATGCTGGGCAACCGCGTGGAACAGGTGCGCGCGGGGCTCAGGGACGCACGGGTCTTCGAGCAGGAGGCCGCCGTCGACGCCTTCGCCGATACTCCACCGGACCAGTTGTTCACCGGGCTGCGCGGCAAGGACGTCCTGTTCACCTTCGTCGAGAGCTACGGCCGGGTCGCGATCGACGATCCGGCGATGGCGGAGCCGATCGACGCGGTACTGAAGGAGGGCACCGGCACCCTGAAGGCCGCCGGTTTCGAGTCGCGCAGCGGCTGGCTCAGGTCGCCGGTGACGGGCGCGGGCAGCTGGCTCGCCCACTCCACCTTCCTGTCCGGCCTGTGGATCAAGAACCAGCAGCGCTACCGCAGCCTCACCACCAGCGACCGCATGACCCTCACCAACTACTTCCGCAAGGCCGGTGACTGGCGGACCGTCGGCATCGTGCCCGGGGTGCGGCGGGCGTGGCCGGAGGGCAAGTACTTCGGCCTGGACCACATCTACGACTCCGAGCACCTCGGCTACCAGGGCCCGTACTTCAGCTGGACGCCGGTGCCCGACCAGTTCACCATGGAGGCCTTCGAGCGTCTGGAGCACGGCAGGAAGGACCGGCAGCCGATCATGGCGGAGATCATCCTCGCCTCCAGCCACAACCCGTGGTCCCCCAACGCCCGCATGCTCGACTGGGACGACCTCGGCGACGGCTCCGTGTTCCACGAGATCAAGAAGGAGGGCACCGACCCCGTGGAGGTCTGGCAGGACCCGGAGAAGGTACGCACCGAGTACCGCAAGTCCATCGAGTACTCGCTGCGCAGCCTGACCGAGTGGATGGAGCGGTACGGCGACGAGGACACGGTCCTGGTCTTCCTCGGCGACCACCAGCCGGTCCCGACCGTCACCGCCGGCAGCACCGACAAGGACGTGCCGATCACGATCGTCGCCCGCGACCAGAAGGTCCTGGACCGGGTGGCGGACTGGAACTGGACCGACGGCCTCAAGCCCGCGCCCGACGCCCCGCGCTGGGGCATGGACGAGTTCCGCGACCGCTTCATGACCGCGTACGGACCGCAGGGAGGCAAGCACGGCGGCGGGAGCGGCGGCGCGTCCGGCGCCACCGGCTGAGCGGAGACCTCCCGGCCCCACCCCGCTCCCCTCTCCCCCACTCACGGCACCCCCGACGCGCGGAAGAAGTGCGCCCCGGCCCTTGCCTTGGGCGGGGTCGGGCTGGATTACTGATGCCTGCGGGAACGACCGAATGATCGGTCGCCCGTATTGGCATGATTGATGCGATGGGTGCGATGAGCGAGGGGAAGTTCCTGATGACTCAGGCGGTGGACCTGCTCGACTCGGCGGAACGGCTCGGCGTGGAGGAGCTGCGGGCACTCCAGCTGGAGCGGCTGCGGTCCTCACTGCGGCACGCCTACGACCATGTGCCGTTCTACCGGGCGTCCTTCGACGCGGCGGGCGTCCACCCGGACGACTGCCGCTCCCTCGTCGACCTGTCCCGGTTCCCGTTCACCACCAAGGCGGACCTGCGGGAGAACTACCCGTACGGAATGTTCGCCGTGCCGCGCGAACGGCTCCGCCGGCTGCACGCCTCCAGCGGGACCACCGGGCGCCCCACGGTGGTCGGCTACACCGAGGGCGACCTGTCCATGTGGGCGGACATGGTGGCCCGTTCGATCCGCGCGGCGGGCGGGCGGCCCGGGGACACGGTACATGTGGCGTACGGCTACGGCCTGTTCACCGGCGGCCTGGGCGCCCACTACGGCGCCGAGCGGCTCGGCTGCACGGTGATCCCCGCCTCCGGCGGCATGACGGCCCGGCAGGTGCAGCTGATCCAGGACCTGAAGCCCGCGGTGATCATGGTGACGCCGTCCTACATGCTCACCCTGCTGGACGAGTTCGAGCGGCAGGGCGTCGATCCGCGCGGCACCTCCCTGCGCGTGGGGATCTTCGGCGCCGAGCCCTGGACGGAGCGGATGCGGCAGGAGATCGAGGAGCGGTTCGCGATCGACGCGGTCGACATATACGGACTGTCGGAGGTCATCGGACCGGGTGTCGCGCAGGAGTGCGTGGAGACCAAGGACGGACTGCACATTTGGGAGGACCACTTCCTCCCGGAGGTCGTCGATCCCCTCACCGGTGAGGTGCTGCCGGAGGGCGAGCGGGGCGAACTGGTGTTCACCTCGCTCACCAAGGAGGCGATGCCCGTCGTCCGGTACCGGACGCGGGACCTGACCCGGCTGCTGCCGGGGACGGCCCGGACCTTCCGGCGCATGGAGAAGGTCACCGGCCGCAGCGACGACATGGTGATCCTGCGCGGCGTGAACCTCTTCCCCACCCAGATCGAGGAGATCGTGCTGCGCACACCGGGCGTGGCGCCGCACTTCCAGCTCCGGCTCACCCGGGAGGGCCGTATGGACGCCCTCACGGTGCGCGCCGAGGCCCGGCCGGACGCGGACGCCGCCACTCGCGCGGCGGCGGCCCGGTCCGTCGAGGCGGCCGTGAAGGACGGCATCGGGGTGTCGGTCGGGGTGGAGATCGTCGATCCGGAGACGCTGGAGCGGTCGGTGGGCAAGATCCGGCGGATCGTGGACCTGCGTCCGCGCTGAGCCGCGCCGGTTCACGCCGAGTCGGATACCGCGCTCACCCGGTGAAGCGGTCGCGCAGCTCCCGCTTGAGGATCTTCCCGCTGGCGTTGCGCGGCAGCTCGTCCACGAACAGCACCCTCTTCGGCACCTTGAAGGAGGAGAGCTGCTCGCGCGCGTGCGCGATCAGCTCCTCCTCCGTCGCCTCGCCCCGCGCGACGACGACCGCCGTGACGGCCTCCACCCAGCGGTCGTCGGGAAGGCCGATCACGGCCGCCTCGGCGACCGCCTCGTGCGTGTACAGCGCGTCCTCGACCTGCCGCGAGGCGACCAGGACGCCGCCGGAGTTGATGACGTCCTTCACCCGGTCGACGATGGTGAAGTAGCCGTGGGCGTCCCGCACCGCGAGGTCCCCGGAGTGGAACCAGCCGTCGCGGAAGGCCTCGGCGGTCTCCTCGGGCTTGTCCCAGTACCCCTCGCACAGCTGGGGCGACCGGTAGACGATCTCACCGGGTGTCCCGTCGGGTACGTCCTTGCCGTCCTCGTCGACCACCCGCGCGTCCACGAACAGCACGGGCCGCCCGCAGGATTCCATGCGCCCCTTGTGCTCGTCGGGGGCGAGGACGGTCGCCAGCGGGCCGATCTCGCTCTGCCCGAAGCAGTTGTAGACGGCCAGGTCCGGCAGCCGCCGGGTCAGCCGCTCCAGGACCGGTACCGGCATGATCGACGCCCCGTAGTACGCCTTGCGCAGTCCGCTCAGGTCCCGGGTCGCGAAGTCGGGGCGGTGGGACAGGCCGATCCAGACCGTGGGCGGGGCGAACAGGCTGTCCGCGCGGCCCGCCTCGATCAGGTCGAAGATCCGGTCGCCGTCGGGCGCGTCGAGAATGACGCTGGTCGCGCCGACCGCGAGGTAGGGCAGCAGGAAGACGTGCATCTGCGCCGAGTGGTAGAGCGGCAGTGCGTGCACGGGGAGGTCGCCCGCCCGGAGGTCGAGGGCGGTGATGGCGCTCAGGTACTCGTGCACCAGGGCGCGGTGGGTCATCATCGCGCCCTTGGGCCGGGCGGTGGTGCCGGAGGTGTAGAGCAGCTGCACCAGGTCCTCGGAGCGCGGCTCGGGACCGTCGTGGGCGGGCGCCTCGGCCAGCAGGTCGAGCAGCGAGCCGTCGGCGTCGCGCAGGGGCAGCGTCCGTATGCCGTCCGGGAGCCGCCCGGCGAGGTCGGGGTCCGCGAGGACCAGGCCGCTGCCGGACTGGCCGACGAGGTAGGCGAGGTCGTCGCCGGTCAGGTTCTGGTTGACCGGTACGTGCACCAGGCCCGCGCGGGCGCAGGCGAGGAAGCCGATCAGGTAGGCGTCGGAGTTGTGGCCGTAGGCGCCGACCCGGTCGCCGGGCGACAGTCCCGTGCCGAGCAGGACGCTCGCCGCGCGGGAGACGGCGGTGTCGAGTGCGTCGTACGTCCAGGTGCGGTCGCCGTACTCGACGGCGACGCGCGCCGGGGTGCGGCGGGCGCTGCGTCGTAGGAGTCCGTCAACCGTGCTGGTGTGTCCGGGCGTCATGGAAGACGATCCTCGGTTCACCGGCCGGGGAGGTCAAGTCACCGGGCCGGCCGAACGGTCCGGGTGGACCGTGCCGACTACCCCCAGGCCGGCCCCGCGGCGGCAGCGGGGAACGGCGTGAAGCCGAAGGCGGCGTGCTCGGCTCCCAGGGACTGCTCGGCTCCGTCTGCATGGGCGCAGGATGCGGTCTCGGACGACAGAAGGGTTTTCCTGATGTCTCGTCAGGCGAGTGTCGAGGGGATCGGCCGCGCTCCGCCCACCCTCCATGGCCACGCACACCCCATTGACACATCCCGCACCTGACAGGAAAGTTTCACCCCGCAAGGCGATCCCCGAAAGAATCTTTCAGGCCGCCGGCCGCGGCTACGACACGGGAGGAACCCTCCATGGTGGACGAAGAGTCGAGCGGCGTTACGCGTCGTCAACTCGGCGGACGTGCAATGGCCTTGGGCGGCGCCCTGGCCTTCGCCGCCCTCCCGGCCGGCCCGGTCTCGGCGGCCTCACCGGCTTCGGCGAAATCGGCTGCGGCGGGCGGTGGACACCCGACCCTGCGGCGTGGGCCGGCCCGGCGGGCCGGGCTGCTCGCCGGCCATCTGGACCAACTCGTCACCGACGCCGAGGCGTTCCTCGGCCCGTCGCCCGAACACCCCTGGTACGCGGGCGCCGTGCTCCTCGCCGGGCGCGGCGGCACCGTGGCCCTGCACCGGCCCATCGGCATGGCGGTGCGCTACCAGGCGTACGACGAGAAGACCGACACCGGCGTCGAGTTTCCGGCGGACCGGCAGATCCCCGTGACCGAGGACACCGTCTTCGACCTGGCCTCGGTGTCGAAACTGTTCACCTCCGTCCTCGCGGTGCAGCAGATCGAGCGGGGCACGCTGGAGCTGGAGGCGGCCGTCGCCTCGTACCTGCCGGACTTCGGCCGCGCCGGCAAGGCGGACATGACGCTCCGTCATCTACTCACGCACACCTCGGGTTTCCGCGCCTGGATCCCGCTCTACAAGGCGCCCACCTACGAGGAGCACGTCCGGCTCGTCCTCGACGAGGTACCCGTCAGCGCGCCCGGAACGGCGTATCTGTACTCGGACCTGAACCTGATCTCGCTCCAGCTGGTGCTCGAGAAGGTCACCGGCCGCTCCCTGGACGTCCTCCTGCGGGACGAGATCACCGGCCCCCTGGGTATGGACCGCACCCGCTACAACCCGCCCGCCTCCTGGAAACCGGGGATCGCCGCCACCGAGGACGCCCGTCTGCCCTGGTCCGGCCTCGACCGGGGGCTGGTGTGGGGCGAGGTGCACGACGAGAACGCCTACAGCCTGGGCGGGGTCGCGGGCCACGCGGGTGTGTTCTCCTGCGCCTGGGATCTGGCGGTCCTCGGGCGGACCCTGCTCAACGGCGGCGGCTACGGCCGGGCGCGCATCCTCGGACCGAAGTCGGTGGAGCTGATGTTCACCGACTTCAACTCCGACTTCCCCGGGGACGAGCACGGCCTGGGCTTCGAGCTCTACCAGCACTGGTACATGGGCGCGATGGCCACCCCGCGCACGGCGGGCCACACCGGGTTCACCGGCACCTCGCTGGTGCTCGACCCGACGACCGACTCGTTCCTCGTCGTCCTGGGCAACTCGGTTCATCCGGTACGTAGTTGGCGCTCCGGCTCGGCTCCCCGGGTCGCCGCCGCGAACCAGCTGGCCCGCGCGGTCCCGGTCGGGCCGGCTCCGGGGCGCGACGGGCGGGATGGACGGGACGGACGGGACGGACGAACGTCCTGGTTCTCCGGAATGGCCGGTTCGACGACGGCGACACTCACGCTGCCCGCGCTGGACACATCATCCGGTGGGGCACGGCTGCGCTGTGCCCTGTGGTGGGACACCGAGCCACACGCCGACCTCCTCACCCTGGAAGCCACGACCGACAGTGGCACCACCTGGCAGCCGGTGCCGTTCGCCACCGAGCGCCGGGACGAGGCACCGGAGCAGCATGCGGCGGGCACCGCGACGGGCTGGTCGGGCCGGGTCTGGCACGGGCTCACCGCCGGCCTGCCCGCCGCGCGGAGCCTCACCCTGCGCTGGCGGTACGCGACGGACCGGCTGTACGTGGGGCGTGGTGTCTACGTCGACGGGATGCGCGTGCGGGCCGACGGCCGCGTTCTGTTCGACGAGGCCCGTCCGGCGGACGCCGCACGCGTCAAGGCGACGGGATGGACCCGCTCCGCCGACTGAACCGGGGCCGGTCCCAGCCTCCGTCAGTCCGCCTCCAGCACCGCCATCGCCGCGTTGTGGCCCGGCACCCCGCTCACCCCGCCGCCGCGCACCGCGCCCGCGCCGCACAGGAGGACGTTGGCGTGCCGGGTCTCCACGCCCCACCGGCCGGTGCCTTCCTGGGCGTGGGGCCAGGACAGCGCGCGGTGGAAGATGTTCCCGCCGGGCAGCCCGAGATCGCGTTCCAGGTCCAGCGGGGACTTCGCCTCCAGGCAGGGGCGCCCGTCCGCGTCGGTCGCCAGGCAGTCGGCGAGCGGTTCGGCCAGATGGGCGTCGAACTGGGCGAGCGTCGCGGCGAGGAGTTCCTCGCGTACGGCGTCGTTGTCGTGGGCGAACAGCCGGGCCGGGGTGTGCAGGCCGAAGAGGGTGAGCGTCTGGTAACCCTGGGCGGCGAGCTCCGGACCGAGGATCGTCGGGTCGGTGAGCGAGTGGCAGTAGATCTCGGAGGGCGGCGCGGCGGGCAGTTCACCAGCGGCGGCCTGTGCGTGAGCGGCGGCCAGTTGCCCGTATCCCTCGGCGATGTGGAAGGTGCCGGCGAACGCCTCGCGCGGGTCGACGGAGCTGTCGCGCAGCCTCGGCAGCCGGGTGAGGAGCATGTTCACCTTGAGTTGGGCGCCCTCGGCCGGGGCGGGGGGCATGTCGCCGGTGAGCGCCGCCAGTTCCCTCGGGGAGGCGTTCACCAGGACGTGCCGGGCGGCGGCGACGCCCTCGCCGTCGGCCGTACGGTGGGTGACCTCGGCCGTGCGGCCGTCCGTGTCGATGCGTATCACCTCGTGACCGGTGGCGATGACGGCGCCCGCGTCGCGCGCGGCGGCGGCCAGCGCGTCGGTGAGGGCGCCCATGCCGCCGACCGGCACGTCCCAGTCGCCGGTGCCACCGCCGATGACGTGGTAGAGGAAGCAGCGGTTCTGCTCGAGCGCGGGGTCGTGGGCGTCGGCGAACGTGCCGATGAGGGCATCGGTGAGGACCACTCCCCGTACCAGGTCGTCGGTGAAGTTCTCCTCGACGGCGACACCGATCGGTTCCTCGAACAGGGTCCGCCAGGCCTTCTCGTCGTCGACGGTGCGGCGCAGCTCCTCGCGGGTGGGCAGCGGTCCGGTGAGGGTGGGGAAGACGCGCTCGGCGACGCGGCCGGTCATGCCGTAGAAGCGCTGCCAGGCCCGGTATTCGCTCTCGGAGCCGGTGAGCCGGGCGAACGCCTCTCGGGTGCGCTGTTCACCGCCGCCGACGAGCAGCCCGGTGGGCCGTCCGTCACGTTCGGCGGGGGTGTACGAGGAGATGGTGCGGGCACGCACCCGAAAGTCGAGCCCCAGTTCCCGGACGATCTTTTGGGGCAGCAGACTGACCAGGTACGAGTACCGGGACAGCCGTGCGTCGACGCCGGGGAACGGCCGGGTGGACACCGCTGCCCCGCCGGTGTGGTCCAGCCGTTCCAGCACCAGTACGGAGCGTCCGGCCCGGGCCAGGTAGGCGGCGGCGACGAGACCGTTGTGGCCTCCGCCGACGATGACGGCGTCGTACGTCCGGGTTCCCTCGTGTGCGGTCACGGTTATTCGTAACACGTGAAGATCCGGGTCTGCCAGGCGGCGGGCGATGTTCGGGCAGTAGGGGCACCACCGGGCGCGCGTGTCGCAGCGGCACACCTGTCGTACGTCATGCCCGTCACCGCACCCGTCGTGCCCGTCGCGCTCAGCCCGCCGCCCGCCGCTGTTTCAGCGCCGCCACCTCGCGGTACAGCCCGGCGGCCACGTCTGTGTGCCCGAGTCGCTCCAGGCAGTGGGCCTCGTCGTTGCGGGCGGCGAGGGTGTCGCGGTGGTCCGCGCCGAGGAGGCGCTCACGGGCGTCGGCCACCCGGCGGTACTCGGTGAGCGCGTCCGCCCAGCGGCCCAGCCAGCCCAGGCCGACGGCGACCTCGCGGCGGCTGACCAGGGTGTCCGGATGGTCGGCGCCGAGGGCGCTCTCGCGTAGCGAGCACACGGCGCGGGACTCGGCAAGGGCCTCGGTCCAGCGGCCGAGCCGGCCGAGGTTGACGCCCAGGCCGTGCCGGGCGCGCAGGGTCTCGGGGTGGGCGGGGCCCTGGACCCGGGTGCGGTCGTCGACCAGGCCTCGGTAGAGGTCGAGGGCCTGTGCGGTGCGGCCGAGCCGGCCGAGTCCGATGCCGATCTCGTAGCGGGCGGCGAGGGTGTCGGCGTGGTCCGGGCCGAGCACCCGCGCGCGGGCCTCGGCGACCTCGCGGTAGGCCCCCAGGGCCTCCGCCCACCGCCCCAACTGCCCGAGGGCGTAAGCGACTTCGTAGCGGGTGACCAGGGTGTCCGGGTGCTCGGGGCCGAGCACCCGGGCGCGGGCGGCAGCCACCTCGCACGCCGTGCTGTACGAGTCCTCCAGACGGCCGAGCCTGCTGAGGTTGAAGGCGAGGTTGTGCCGGCAGCGCAGGGTCTCGGGATGCTCGGCCCCCATGGTGCGCTCGCGGGCCGAGAGCACCGACAGATACACCTGGTGGGCGTCGAGGGGCCGGCCCAGCTGAGCGAGGACGTACGCCATTTCCTGACGGGCGGCGAGGGTGTCGGGGTGCTCGGAGCCGAGCGTGCGGATACGGGCCTCGGTCACGTGCTTGTACTCACGCAGGGCGTCGGCGACGCGGCCGGTGCGGCTGAGGGTGAAGGCGCCCTCGTAACGGCTGGCGAGTGTGTCGGGGTGGTGCGGGCCGAGGAGGTGCTCGCGCTCCGCGGCGACCGCGCGGTGCACCTCCCCCGCCTCCGTCCAGCGGCCCAGGCGGCCGAGGCTCAGGCCCGCGTTGTGCCGTCCGGCCAGGGCGGTCAGGGCCTCCGGGGACGGGGCGGGCCGCTCCTTCGCCGGGGCCGGCCCGCCACGGCCGGTGGCGGGGCGGGCGATCCATTCGCCGGACAGGCCGGCCGCCGGGTCCGGGGGCGCGGTGTGCGGTCCGGCGACGGCCGCCTTGCGGCCGGTGGTCATGCCACGCGTCCAGGACGGCAGCCGGGGCGCGCGCCCCACCGGCTCGGGCCGGGCGGCCGGATGTGACGGGGGCGCGGGGTCGCTCGCGCCGGGCGTCCCCTCGGGGCGAGGCCTGGCCGTCACCGCGGCCGGCACCGGCAGCGGCGCCGACGTGGCCCGCAGTGCGCCGATCCGGCGGGCCAGTTCGCGTGCGTTGTCGGGGCGCCGGCCGGGTTCCTTGGCCAGCAGGTCGAGGATGATCCGCTCCAGGCGCTCGGGCAGTTCGGCACGGTGGACGCGCGGTGGCCGGGGCGGGGTGTCACGGTGCCCGACGAGGATGGCCCACGCGTCGTCGAGGTCGAACGGCGGTACTCCGGTGGCGATCTCGTAGAGCACGCAGCCGAAGGAGTACAGGTCGCTGCGCCGGTCGACCTCGGTGCCGCTGATCTGCTCGGGCGACATGTAGTGCGGGGTGCCCATCGCGACGCCGGTGCCGGTCAGCCGGGAGGTGAACCCGATGTCGTGGCCGAGGCGGGCGATGCCGAAGTCGCAGATCTTCACCGTGCCGTCGTCGAGCCGCACGATGTTGGCGGGCTTCAGGTCCCGGTGCACGATGCCCTGGTCATGGGTGTAGGCGAGGGCGGCGGCGACCTGCTCGGCGATCTCCACCACCTCGTCGACCGGCAGCGGGTGCTGCTTGTTGTCCTCCAGGAGCCGGCTGAGGTCACGGCCCTGGAGCAGCTCCATCACCAGATACAGCACACCGTCGTACTCGCCGAAGTCGTGCACGACGGTGATCCCGCGGTGCTGCAGGGACGCCGCCACCCGGGCCTCCCGCCGGAACCGCTCGCGCAGCACCCGGCTGAACGCGTGGTCGTGCTGTGCGCCCACCGGCTTGAGGCACTTCACCGCAACCTCTCTGCCGAGCGACTCGTCGCGTGCCCGCCACACCTCCCCCATGCCGCCCCGCCCGATCGGATCGACCAACCGGTACCGGCCATGGATCAGCCTGCTGTCCCCCATCTTCCGCCCCCGTCAGTGGTCAACGCGCCCTCCCCTGGCCCGTCCAGTATGGCGATGTGTCACCCGATTTTGTATGGTGCCGGACGCCGCCGCGCGTCGGCGAACAGCCGCCGCCCGTCACCTGTCGCTCCCGATGACCTGTGCTCCCGCCGACCGGCACAGCATCACACCCGGCAGGCTGCCGAGCCTTCCTGGCACATGGGTCCAGGCCGAAGGCCCTCCGCCGTGCACCGTTGCCGGCATCGCGGGCGCCGACCACGCCTCGATCAGCACCCGGCCACCGGTTCCCGCCCAGGCTGTGAAACCCATCCGGTCTGCCGGGGACCGCGGATTCGCCGAGCCGTTGTCCGGCCCGCGAGCGGTGTCGCTCTCGAGCCGGCCTCGGTATGTGACAGCCCACGCCGAGCCGGCCGTCGGCGCCGAGCCGCCGGCCGGTCTCCCGGTGGAACCGTTTCCCGGCGGTCGGGTCGGCGTGCCGGGTGTGAACGTTGTCGAGCGCCGGTTCGGCGAAGCAGGCGCGCAGTTCGGTGCGCAGCCGCTGTTGCTCGGGCGTGTGGTCCAGACGCCCGGCGTCGCCTCCGGGCGCCCACAGGGCCGGTCCTGTGGGCGCACACGGTGGAACGCGTCGCAGAAATCGGGAACGACGAACGCCCGCCCGACCGGTGACGGTCGCGCCGCCGGTCGGTTCAGCGTGTCGCGGACGTCAGGGCGTCGAGGGGGTCAGTGTGTCGAGAAAGTCCGTGCAGGCCCGCGCGCAGGTCCGGCACACCTCGGCCGTGCGCTCCGCGCCGGGGTGCCTGTCGAAGGCGTGCGCGCCCTCGAGACACGCCTGTCGGCACCATTCCACCTGGGCCCGGACGGTCTCCTCGTCCGCCTGGCTGTCCTCGGACAGCACACGGCTGGTCGCATCGCACACTTCGGCGCAGATGACGCCCTTGCGCCGTACGAGTTCCCGGGGTGTGCCGCCGCCGGGATCCACCAGGCTCGCCCGTACCGCGCAGGCCCGCGAGCATTCCGCACACGCCTGCGCGCAGGCGAACCGGTCCTCGAGATACCGGTACAGCTCCTGCTGGGACACCTGGGGTACCTGGGATGTCGTCGTCACACCTGGCGGGTAGCCCTGGCCACCGACCCTCAAACCACGGATGGTCGCACCACGGACGGTCCCACCTGTCCGGCCCGATACATCAGGGTGTCGGGGGTACCCGCACACCATGTCGAACCCTGTGCTGAACGCCCTGCCGAATGTCTCGTCGAACGTCTCACCGAACGCCCCGACGAACTCCTCCTGGACCCACGCGGGCGATCTCGCCGTCGGCCGCGGCGCCGTCGGCATCGGGCTCGTCGTGGTGGCCGTGCTGGTCGTGGGCCTGTTGATCAGCCTGTTCGCGTCGGGCAGCCGCCGGATCCGGCGCGGCGAGTCCCCCAGGCCACGCCCCGACGAGCAGCCGCGGATGCCCGAGGGCGGCCCGGTCCGCGAGGTCCGCGAACGCCGGGAGCCCGACGAGATGCCCCGCGACGGCGACCGCCTGAGGCCGCACGACCTGCACGGCGGCAGCTCCGGCAGCCGAACCGGCACCTCGCAGGACCGTCCGCGCTGGGACGGGAACGACCGCATCTAGGTCCGATTGCGAAGCCCCCGCCTGTACCGCCTGCCGGCGGCACGGGCCCGGCCCGCCGCTCGAGCAGGCGCGTCAGTGACGCCCTACGTCGGTGTCGGCCAGGTCGGCGAACCGGCCGGCGAGCGAGGCGATGACGTCGGGGCGCAGCTTGTAGTAAGTGAACCGGCCGCACGGCTCCGTCTCGACCACCCCGGCCTCGCGCAGCACGCGCAGATGGTTGGAGGGATTGGTCTGCCGGGCGCCGGCCTGCTCGACGAGATGCGTGGTGCACAGCGTCTCTTGGGCCGGCAGGGTCACGATTCGGAGCCTGAGCGGGTCGGCGAGAACCCGGATCAGGTCGGTGTCGACTGACGTCATCATGGGCCGACAGTTTCACATCAGCGACTACTGACACCACTGGGTGCTGATATCACCCGCCCTTGATGCTCCTGAGAGGGAGACCTCCGATGTCCGACAAGCCCTCCGTGCTCCTCGTCGGCGTCCACAACGCGGGCCGCTCCCAGATGGCCGCCGCGTGGCTGACCCACTCGGCCGGGGACCGCGTCGAGATCCGCTCCGCCGGTTCCACCCCCGCCGACCAGGTCGATCCGGCCGCCGTCGAGGCCATCCGCGAGGTCGGTATCGACATCTCCGCCGAGACTCCGAAGGTGCTGACCGTGGACGCGGTCAAGGAGTCCGACGTCTGCGTCACCATGGGCTGCGGCGACACCTGCCCCGTCCTCCCCGGCAAGTGCTACCTGGGCTGGGCCCTGGACGACCCGGCCGGCCAGGGCGTCGCGGCGGTCCGTCCGATCCGCGAGGAGATCAGGAAGCGGATCGAGAGCTGATCGCGGAGATCGCGCCGGAACCGATGACCTGAGAGGTCGGCCCGAGGGCCTGCCCGAGCAGATCCGGCGGGACAGGAGGGTCAGACCGCTGCCGGCTCCTGCGGGCTCACGGGCTCCAGGACCTCGCGCACCCGGCGCAGCCCGGCGGGGTCGACGGAGTACCAGACCCAGGTGCCGCGCCGCTCGCGGTTCAGCAGTCCGGACTCGGTCATGACCTTGAGGTGATGACTGACGGTGGGCTGCCGCAGGCCGAGGCAGCCCGTGAGGTCACAGACGCACGCTTCTCCCTGGGGTGCCCGCTCGATGAGGCGCAGCAACTGCAGTCGCGTCGGGTCGGCGATGGCCTTCAGCACGGCGGCGAGCCGCTCGGCCTCACTGCGATCGATCAACAGGTAGGCCAGGCCCGCCGCACACGTTTCCGGGCCGCTCGGCACCGTCTCCGCCCGCACGCCGTACGAAGAGATAACCATCTGTTCAGCATAGGTGCGAGCCAGGGATTCCTCCGGTGCGGGAAGCCGGTCCTTCCCCCTTGTTCACCGGGGGTTCGCCTGCGCCACAGACCCTCCAACAACCCCGCACACAGGGCCGTTGGACGTCGGGCACGGGGCGATGAGCAAGGGTCGACGCTCCTGCTCAGGACTCCTGCTTCGCCTTGAGAGCGTCGAGGTCCTTGCGCAGCTCGGCATCCTGCTCCGCGTTGAGCGGCACGAAATGGGCCTTCTCGGCGATGCTCTTGTTGTTCTCGACGTAGTACTCGATGAACGCCGCGACCTCCGGCTTCTCCAGCGAGGACGCCTTCGGGTAGATGAACAGCGGTCGCGCCAGCGGCTTGTAGCTGCCGTCCTGGACGGCCTGCACGGTCGGGGCGACGCAGCCGTCGCCGCTGTCGATCGCCAGGGCCTTCAGCTTGTCCTTGTTCTCCTCGTAGTAGGAGTGGCCGAAGTAGCCCATGCCGCCCACGGATCCCGAGACACCCTGCACGATGAGGTCGTCGTCCTCGTTCGCCGCGTAGTCGGTGCGCGAGGCGCCCTCCTCACCGTTGACGGCCTCGGTGAAGTAGTCGAAGGTGCCCGAGTTCGTGCCGGGACCGGACAGTTCCAGTTCCTGGTCGGGGAACGCCGCATCGACCTGGTTCCAGTTGTCGATCTTCGAACCGGGCTGCCAGATCATCCTCAGCTGATCCACCGTGAGGCACTCGACGAAGTCGTTGTCCTTGCTCACCACGACGGAGAGGCCGTCGCCGGCGACCTGGAGCTCCTGGTACTCGACACCCTTCAGCCTGCAGGCCGACGCCTCGACGTCCTCGATCGCGCGCGAAGCGTTGGAGATGTCGGTCTCGCCGTGGCAGAACTTCTCGAAACCGCCACCGGTTCCGGACGTGCCGACGGTGACCTCGACGTCGGCGTTCTCCGCCTGGAAGAGCTCGGCCGCCACCGTCGACAGCGGAGCCACCGTGCTGGAACCGTCCACCTGGACGGTGCCCGACAGCTTCTCGTCCTCACCGCCACTGCCGTCCGGCCCCGCCTCGGCGCTACCGCACGCGCTCACGGCCAGCAGTACAGCTGCCGTCAAGGCCACAGGGGTCTTGGCCCTGCGCAACGAGGTGGGAATGTTCACGTGTCTCTCGATCCTGGTGACCGCCGAGGGTGCCCGGCCATGCCGATGAGGTGCGCGATGCGCTCCATTGGGACACTTGGATCGAATCTCGTCTATACGAACCGAGGGCATACAAGCAACCACTGGCACATGAACCATAGGTATCCACCTCCATGGATGTACCTGGTGAGCGGTGCCGCAGGCCATGGCTCGGCGTCGACTGAGGAATCGGTTTTGAGGAATCGGAGCCACCGTCGGTATCACAGCATCCGCAGCAGGTCGGTGCAGACCGGCGTCCGAGCCCGTTGTCAGTGGTGGGCGGCATGATGCCGGTCATGACTACTCCCGCAGCAGTGATCGTGGATGCCGCCGCCTACGCACAGGCGGTCGAGAACGCGGTGAGCGCGGCGGCCGCCTACTACGAGGGCGGCACCTCGCCGTTGGACGACGACACCTACGACCGGCTGGTCCGCGGGATCGCCGCCTGGGAGTCGGCGCACCCGGACGAGGTCCTGCCCGACTCCCCCACCGGCAAGGTCGCCGGCGGCGCGGTGGAGGGCGACATACCGCACACGGTGCCGATGCTCAGCCTCGACAACGTCTTCTCGGCCGAGGAGTTCACGGCGTGGACGGCGTCCCTGACCCGACGCATCGGCCGTGAGGTCACCCGTTTCAGTGTGGGCCCGAAGCTGGACGGGCTCGCGATCGTCGCCCGTTACAGCGACGGTCGCCTCACCCGGCTGATCACTCGTGGGGACGGGATCGCCGGGGAGGACGTCTCGCACGCGATCGGCACCGTCGTGGGGCTGCCCGAGCAGCTGGCCGAGCCGATCACCGTGGAGGTGCGCGGCGAAGTCCTGATGACGGCGGCCCAGTTCGAGTACGCGAACGAGGCCCGCACGGGCCATGGCGGTCAGCCGTTCGCCAATCCGCGCAACGCGGCCGCGGGCACCCTGCGGGCGAAGGAGCGGCTCTACACCGTGCCGATGACGTTCTTCGGCTACGGACTGCTGCCGCTGCCCGACACCGACGGCCCCCTTGCCGAGCGGCTGGCGGAGCTCCCCCACAGCGACCTGATGTCCCTGGCCGCCGAGCTCGGCGTGCACACCACCGCCGCGACCATGGTCCCGGAATCCGTCGCCGAGTCGCCGGAGCAGGTCCTGTCCCGGGTGAAGGAAATCGCCGCGGTGCGGGCCGAGTTGCCGTTCGGCATCGACGGGATCGTCACCAAGGCAGACCTCGCCGCAGACCAGCGGGACGCCGGCTCCGGCTCCCGCGCGCCCCGGTGGGCGATCGCGTACAAGCTGCCGGCCGTGGAGAAGATCACCCGGCTGCTGGAGGTGGAGTGGAACGTCGGGCGGACCGGCATCATCGCCCCGCGCGGCGTCCTCGAACCAGTGGTCGTCGACGGCTCCACCATCACCTACGCCACCCTGCACAACCCGGCCGACATCACCCGTCGCGATCTGCGGCTCGGCGACCACGTCATGGTCCATCGCGCCGGTGACGTCATCCCCCGCATCGAGGCCCCCGTCGCCCACCTGCGCACCGGCGAGGAGCAGCCCATCGTCTTCCCCGAGCAGTGCCCGCGCTGCGGATCGGACATCGACACCAGCGGGGAGCGCTGGCGGTGCGCGCAGGGCCGCAACTGCCACCTGGTCGCCTCGCTCTCCTACGCCGCGGGCCGCGACCAGCTCGACATCGAGGGCCTGGGAGCCACCCGTGTCGTCCAGCTCGTCGACGCGGGCCTCGTCGCCGATCTCGCCGACGTGTTCGCCCTCCGGCGCGACCAGTTGCTCGGCCTGGAGCGGATGGGCGAGACCAGTACCGACAATCTGCTCGCCGCGATCGCCGAGGCCAAGGAGCAGCCGCTGTCGCGGGTGCTCTGCGCGCTCGGCGTCCGCGGCACCGGCCGGTCCATGTCCCGGCGCATCGCCCGGTACTTCGCCACCATGGACAACATCCGCTCCGCCGACGCCGAAACGATGCAGCGGGTGGACGGCATCGGATCGGAGAAGGCACCCTCGGTCGTCGCGGAACTCGCCGAACTCGCCCCGCTCATCGACAAGCTCGTCGCGGCGGGCGTCAACATGACAGAACCCGGCGCCACTCCGCCTCCGGCCGCCGAAGCCGCCCCCGACGGTCAGAACACGGCCGGGACGCCCGGGGCGGACCACCCACTGGCCGACATGACGGTGGTGGTCACCGGTGCGATGACCGGAAACCTGGAGAAGCTCTCCCGCAACGAGATGAACGAACTCATCGAACGGGCCGGCGGCCGCTCCTCCTCCAGCGTTTCCAGGAAGACCACCCTCGTCGTCGCCGGAGAAGGCGCCGGCTCCAAGCGCGCCAAGGCCGAACAACTCGGCATCCGCCTCGCCACCCCGGACGAGTTCGCCACGCTGGTCGCGGCCCTCCTGGAGTGAGCTGAACCTCGACACCGCGTCGGCGTACGGGGAAGCAGCGCGTTTTCCTGCCTGTGGCCACCTCCTGCAGCCGGCCGGCGGCGTCCGGCCGGCCACCAGCAGCGCGCCGTCCATGGAGAGCTCCGGCCCGCCGATCCCCGAGACGACTCGGAGGTTCTCGGGCTGTGGCTGCCGCAGTGGCAGTCATGGACCGGGCCTTTCACACAGTGCTGGAACAGGATGAGCATGGAGCGGCTCATGCCGGGGCGCCACGGGGAGACAGGCAGACACCCGTCATCGACGTCCGGATACGGGCGGGGGCCGAAGTGGCGGTCGAGGGCACAGGGGCAAACCCGACAGCCACCAAGGCCCGGCCGTCGGCCGGGCCCTCGACCTGGTCGACCAGGACTTCTTCGCCCAGGCGCCGAACCGCTGCCGGGTCGCGGACTTCACCCACATCTCCACCTGGGCCGGGGTCGTCTACGTCGCGTTCGTCGTGGACACCTTTCCCGCCGTCTCGTCGGCTGGTCGGCGGCCACCACCAAGCACGCCGAACTCGTTCTGGCCGCACGGGAGACGGGCACGAGAGGAAGAGTCCGCCAAGGCCGGCTGACTTGCTGGAAGGCAGCCGCGGCCCGACAGCACACCGGGCCGAGGCTAAAGTCGGCGGATGCACCAGTTCACGGAGACTGAAGCCTTGTCGGGGATCGTGCGTGAGGCACTGGGTGCGGGGGTCCACGTTGTCGGAGTGGACCGGTTGCGAGGCGGGAGCAAGAAGGGCGTCTACCGGGTCCACGTGGACGGAACGCGGGCAGCAAGTGTGATCGTCTACAGCTGGGCCGAGGTCGAGAACTTCTGGCCAGATACGGAAGGGATCGACGCGGCGCACCCATTCGCTCCCGCCTCCGGGCTGGTCCCCTTTCTGGCCGCTCAGCGGAGGCTGGACCGCCTCGGGGGTCCGGGTTCCGGCGGTACTCCTGGCTAGGGAACGTTCTCTGGCGATCCCCCTGCGCACTGCCACGCAGCGTCTCTCCGGAGGGGGTTGAAAATCGGCGTCGGCGCCTCTCCGTCTGCTTCGCACGGGCCTCGTTTCTTGGGGCGACCGCCTCACGCCGACGGCTCTGCCGCAGCGGGTCTTACGAGTCGTGGCTCTGAGCATGCGCTCGCCCGTCGGCGGCGACACCCGCATCGGCCGAGGCACCCGACGGTACGCGGGCGGAAGGGACGGGCCCGGCACCCTCGCGACGCTGCTGGTCGGTTCGGCCTGGCGTTCCGGGCTCCGCGAGCCCGGAACGCCGGAGCCGGGTGCTCCGGCCGCGACCGTGACACATTCCCGGAAAGTGTCACGGTCGGCGGACTCATGCCCCGGGTCCGCCGGATTCACCAACAGCTTCCCTCGCGTGCCGGGCCAGTGGTGTCAACGGTTCATGGCCGCCCAGAACTCCTCAAAAGACATCTGGCCGTCGCCGTTGGCGTCGAGCGAATCGATCAGTTCCTGGGCCTCCGACTCGGTGATCTCGGAACCCTCCAGCTCCGCCACGACCTTCCGGTACTCGTCTGCGGTGACCAGGCCGTCCCCGTCCAGGTCGTAGCGCTCGAAGACCTTCCGCGCCGCCGTCTCCACGATGTCCGCCATGTGCTCCGTCCTTCTACGATCTTCGCTGACGGGCCCACACTATCCGTCCGCCCGGGATCAAAGGCGGGCGCTGCCCCAGCCCACCCGGGACGCCGCCCTCGGTCCGCGTACATCGTGGCGAAGGCCACGCCCCGCCCTGAGCAACCACCGTTCAGGGCGTTCCGGCTGAGCATCCCAGTCGGCAGCGGCCCGGAGCGGCGCACCGGCGTTGTCGCGGCCGGCAGCACCATGATCAGCGGATCACGGAGCTGCGCCGCCGCTCGTGCGTACAGGGGGGACGGCGCGGTCGGCGACCACTTCGTTGGGACCGCGCCGAGCCAGGCGACGTACCGCCTACCCAGGGCTGAGGCCGATGTCACGGTCGCCCGGCGCCGGCGCGGTGCCGGGCCGACGGCATGACACGAGCTCTCCCGTCCGGTTCCGGTTCACTCGCCGGTCCGCCACCGGTCAGTCGTGCCGGGACTCAGGCACGATGATCACCGGGCACTCCGCCCGGTGCAGGAGGCCATGTACCACCGACCCCAGCCTCATGCCGGAATATCCCCCGCGCCCGTGTCTGCCGACGACGACCACCAGGGCACCGACCGAAGCGAGGGCCAGTTCCTCCACCGGGTGGCCGCGCAGGACCTCACAGGTGATCTTCACATCCGGGTACTTCCCTCCCCATCCCGCTACGGTCTCGGACAGGATCCGGCGCCGCTCATCAAGCCCCGCCACTTCGTCGTCGAAGGACACGACGGGCCGCCGCCACACCCACACGGCGTGCAGGCCGGCGCCATGCAGCGCTGCCTCTTCCACGGCGAACTCCACGGCGGCTCTCGAGGATTCGCTGCCGTCGACACCCACGACGAGACGGGGATGCCGTTCCCCCGCGTGCTCCGGCTCCCTGACCACGACGACCGGGCAGTCCGCCCGGGCACTCACCGGAACGGCCACCGAGCCCGCGCTGAGGAGCTCCTCCGGTCGGCTGAGCCGACGGGAACCGACGACGACCATCCGGGCCTGCGCCGCCTTCTGGCAGAGCACCACCGACGGCATGCCGTCGAGCAGTTCCGTCGCCAGGGGCACTTCCGCGTACAGCGCCCGCACCGTGGCGGCCGCATCGGCGAGCGCGCCTTCGCCCTGGACCCGGAGCATCGTGCGACGCCAGGGTGTGCCGACGTGCTGCCCGCCGGGCAGGAGCGGTACCGCCACCACCAGCCGGAGGGGCAACCGCCTGCGGACAGCCTCGTCGGCCGCCCAGGTGAGCGCCGGAATGGACTGCTCGCGCGGGTCGATCCCGACGATCACCTCATTGCGTACAGCGGTGTTCTCCATGGCTCCTCCTGCCGCCTCATGCCGTCATGGGCAACGGACTGCAACGAGTGGGCTCGGCATCACCGTAAGTGCCCTCGGCCATGCCCCCTTCCGTGACGCTTGGACGGGGCGCTCCGTTCACGCTGTCATCGCGGCCGCACGAGAGCCAGGACCGGCAAGCCACTGTCCAGGGGCCGAAGGTCCTGCATGTGGCCTGTCCCGTTCCATTCTTTCCCTGGACGGGCTCGCCCGCCGCCCCATGTCGGCGAGCTGGTCCCGATCCTGGCCGCGCCATTCGCCGGATTCCCGCCGGTACCCATCAGCGGGGGCTGCGGAGACGGCGCGACGCCCGAGCGCCGGTCGACCCGTCGCCGCCCGCCACCCCGCTGATCCCCCTCATCGAAGAGGCCACCGGTGCCATGGACACCGTCGCCCTCCTCCGGCTGGGCAAGGCGGGCGTCGACGTCATCGAAACCGCCATCACCCCGCAGCCCCGTACCGCGGGCCACGCCCTCGTCGATGTGGCGCTGCCTGACGGCACCGTCATCGCCACGATGATCCGGGTGGGCGACCGACTGTCCCACAACGACCTTCACACTCCGAGCCGACGACGAACTCCTCCTGGTCTCCCACACGGCCACCCAGCAGGAGATCCACGCGGTCCCGGTGACAGCCGTGGGATCCGGGCGGGGCACCGACTTTCAGGAAGGACCGGCGCGGCGGGAAACACCCGGGGCGAGCACGTACTTGGCGGCCCGCCGTCGGACCTCGGTCGTCGTGCTCGCTCGGCACCGCCGCCAGATCGGTCTCTGCAAGGCCGTCGCGCAGCCATGGGGTCCAGCGCCACCGCAGCACACGGCCCCGGACGTCCACTTCTTCTTCTCAGGACGCCCGGACCGTCAGGGCATCGTGCTGCTGCCCGCCGAGAACGACCTTGAGCGCACCGGTGTCGGCGGCCCGTGAGAAGACGTCGTACGCCTCTTCCATATGGTCCAGCGGGAAAGTGTGGGTGACCATGGACGCCGCGGACAGACGGCCGGCGGCCATCATGCGCAGCAGCGCGGGAGTGGAGTGCGTGTCGACCAGGCCGGTGGTGATCGTCACGTTCTTGATCCACAGGTCTTCGAGGTGAAGTGTCGCGGGCTTGCCGTGCACACCGACATTGGCCACATGCCCGCCCGGCCGCACCATGCGCATGCATGTCTCGAAGCTCTCCGGCACCCCCACCGCTTCGATGACCACGTCGGCGCCGAGCCCTTCGGTGAGGTCTGCGACCAGTTGCTCGGCTTCTTCACCCGCGACGGCCACGGCATCGGCGCCCAGGCGCCTGGCGGCCTCCAGCCGAGAGGTGGCGAGATCCACGGCGATGATCTTCTCGGGCGTGTACAGCCGGGCGGTGGTTATCGCCGCGAGCCCGATGGGTCCCACTCCGACCACGGCGAGAGTGTCTCCGGGCCGTACGCGCCCGTTCAGAACACCTACCTCGTAGGCGGTGGGGAAGATGTCGGCCAGCAGGACGGCGTCCTTGCTGTCCACCGCGCCGGGAAGGGGGTACACGGACAGGTCCGCGTGCGGCACACGGACGTACTCGGCCTGGGTGCCGTTGATCAGGTGGCCGAGGATCCAGCCTCCGCCGCCACGGCACTGTCCGTACGCCCCCTCCCGGCAGAAACGGCAGCGGCCGCACGCCGTGATGCACGAGACCAGGACGCGGTCGCCGGGGCGGACACCGCGTACGTCGCTGCCCACCTCGACGACCTCGCCGACGGCTTCATGTCCGAGCACCGTGCCGGGGCGCACCTCCGGCACATCGCCCTTGAGGATGTGCAGGTCGGTCCCGCAGATGGTCACGGCGTCGACCCGGACGATCGCGTCGGTGGCCTCCTGCAGGACGGGGTCCGCGATCTCCTCCCAGGCGGACTTGCCGGAGCCGTGGAACACGAGTGCTTTCATGACGATCCCTTCCGGGTACCGGTCGTGGACACACCAGCGGCCGGGGCCCTGCGCGCGGCCACCCGCAGCCCCTGGAACCGTCGGCGTCGAGGATGACGGGACACCCTTGGGTGGCCACCACCTCGAACGGAGTGACCTCGTCTGTCCAGCCTGCCCGTGACGACTGCCGTCCGCATCGGCAGGCGCTCCCCGTTGCCGGACCGTCGGGCCCGGTATGGCAGCCCCGGCTACCGCTTGTGCACCAGAGCCGAACCGTCCAAGGCTGGACGTGAGGGGTGCACCGGACGATCCCACGCTGCCGCCCGGTAGGAGCCGACCGCCGCTCTTTCGGCCGTGGGACCGGGTCGGACCGCAGGGGGGGACGTAACACTCTGCTCACGGGATCGTCCGGCCGCACGCGCATGTCGTCCAGCCGCCGCGGGAGCTTGTCGACCACCGCTTCATGTCCCTTCCTCCTCCGCGCAGGCGTCGGCGGCCAGGACTCCCGCGCCGCCCGCGTTGGTGACGATCGCGACTCGGCTTCCAGCCGGGAGTGGCGGGAGTGCATCAGAGCCGCCGTTTCGAGGAGTTCGCCCACCGACCGGGTGGCGGTGATGCCGGCCTGGGTGAACAGGGCCTGGCGCGTCATGGTCCGCGTGGCGGCGGTCGCGGTGTGCGAGGCGGCGGCCCGCCGGCCCTCGTCGGCACGGCCGGCGCCGGCGGTCAGCAACCGAATTCAGAGTCCGCCGCCCCTGAGGAGTCCGACGGTCGCAGTTCCCCGACCTTTCCCGAAAGCGAGTGTGGAGGGAGGCGACCGAATCAGCCACGGAGTGGGTGATCATGCGAGTACTCGTCTACCACGGCCCCGGACAGATCGCCTGGGACACGGTCATGGATCCGGTGATCGAGGA
>NZ_JBHSOA010000043.1:0-33997 GCF_042655885.1 Streptomyces chlorus | reverse complement strand
GATGGGCAGCTACAAGCGGCGGGTCACGCGCAGGAAGCACGGACTGGGCAACTGGCGGCTGATTCGTTTCGCGGACGACTTCGTTCTGATGGTCTCCGGGGAACGCCGCCATGCCGAGAGCCTGCGCGAGGAGGTGGCCGGCGTGCTCGCCCCGTTGGGGCTGCGTCTGGCACCGGAGAAGACCCAGGTGGTCCATATCGATGAGGGCTTCGACTTCCTCGGCTTCCACATCCGCAGGCAGCGGAAGCGGGGAACGCAGAAGCACTACGTCTACACCAAGCCGTCCAAGAAGGCGATCCAGTCGATCAAGGACAAGGTGAAAGACAGAACACGCAGATCAGACCTGCACAGGGACGTGGACGAGCTGCTGGCCAGCCTCAACCGCACCTTGCGCGGGTGGGCGAACTACTTCCGGCACGGGGTGTCGAAGGCGGTGTTCAGCACGGTCGATGAGCACGCGTGGCATCGCATCGTTCGCTGGATCTTCCACAAGCACTCCCGACTCAGCTGGAGGGAACTGCGCCGCCGGTTCTGCCGACCGGGCAGTTGGAAGCTCATCTGCGACGGAGTCGAGTTCACCGGCGCGTCCAGCGTCAAGGTGATCCGCTACCGCTACCGCGGCAGCAACATCCCGACCCCGTGGACACCACGACCGACAGCCGCAGCTACCGGCGGCTGACCACCGGCCAAGGCACGTGGAGCGCCCGTTGCGTGGAGACACGCACGGCGGGTGCGGCGGGCGGGTCGGGGAAACGGGCTGGTCGCAAGGCCAGTACCGCGCCCCGGCCCGACCCAACCCAGCCGCAAACGGCGGTGATCTTGCAACGGTGTCACCCATGTGGGGGTGCCTTTAACGAGCGGCGAACCAGGTGACAAGTAACCCGCCAGTAGCCTTCGGATCGAAGGGTGGCCCTGTTACGCGACCGGTTCGGCTTCCTCAGCCTCGGCGAGCGCCCGGTACAGCGAGGCGACCGACGGTGAGGTGACCGCGTTCTTGCCGGTCTTGATGGGGAACCGAGTACCCGGCCGAGCCGAGCGAAACAATGGGCCCGGCCGCCACCCTCTTCCGAGCACAGTGTTGGGCGTGCGGCGGCAAGTACGAGAAGCCGTGGCGCAGGACAGGCAGCACACCCATCAGCCGGACAAGCTGCCCAGAAAAGTGAAAACGCGCCCTGAAGCTACTGGCGGGTTACCTGTCACCTGGTTCGCCGCTCGTCAACGGCACCCCGACTACGTTCGTGAGGCGGCCCGTCTGACCCGCCTGGCGGACGACGTCCAGCGCTGGGCGGCCATCTTCGAGCGCGAGCGCGGCACCAGCTGGGAGGAGATCGGCGAGGCCTTGAACATCACCCGCCAGTCCGCCCACACCCGCTTCGCCGACCACGTCAAGAAGTGGCGGGCGCCGCTCGACAAGCCGGAGAGGCTCCTGGCCGACGGCACCCCCGACGACGAGCGCATCCCCTACGGCGCCCGCTACGCCCCCGGCCATCCCCGCCCCGCCTTCGGCACCGCCGAGGACACCGCCCGCGACCTGGACCGGTGGCTGCGCCAGCACACCGGCCCGACCGACCACTGGGACGACCAGGAGACCCCCATCAGCGGCGGCCTCCCCCGGCACTCCACCACGTCCATGGTGATGCTCCCTCAGCGCGTGAGCCACCGCCTGCTTGAAGACCAGATGGTGCCCGACCCGCAGGCACAGGCCGACCTGTGCGACCACCGGGGGGTGCGAGTCTCCTTGAGTGAGCGGATCTTGCGCAGTCATGCGGCGATGTCGAGTTGCTCCTGGTAGAGCGCCGCGTGGGTGCGCTGGTACTCGCGGCGCACGTGGAACTGCCAGTACTCCTCGAAGTCGTCGTTGGCGATGACGGCACGCAGGAGCAGGACCGCTTCACCGCCGGGAAGGCTCCACCTCGCCCCGGTCACATCCAGACGATCTTTCACGAGGTAGCGGCAGCAGCCCTCGATGACGCCGCTGGCGATCGGCCAGCCCAGGGTGAGGGCGATGTGGTAGTTCAGGTAGGTCTGCTTGGCCTTCAGGTAGGCGGCGGCGCGTTCCAGTCCGGGTGCGGGGCGGTCCTGTTTGGCGCGGGCGCGCTGGTAGGCGTGCAGGTCGGCGACCACGCGCGGGGCGTGGCCCTCCAGCAGGGCGCGGGCTGTGGCCTGGACGAAGGCGGCGCGGGCCGGCTGGGCGGAGTGCAGGTCCTCAGCCGCCTTCCACAGGTATTCGAGCACGTGCACGAAGTCGACGACGATGTCGATGTCCACGCCGCGTCCGGCGGCTTCTCTCTCCAGACATTCCAGCTGGTGGTTGGCGCCGTCGACCAGCACGATCCAGCGGCGTTCGTGCGTCGGGTCGCGTTTTTCGGCCTGGTCGAACAGCGTGGTGACCATGGCGGCGGTGGAGTGCTCCAGGGAGGCGTCGATCCGGCGGCCCGCGGCGCGCGGGCCCGGGCGGCGGGCCTCGCGTTCGGCCGCGTCCTTGGGCAGTACATCCGCGGCACTGCGGGGCGCGGGGGCTGCGTCGTAGCAGGCGGTGACGCAGGCCATGCGGGTGCGGCCGGTCCGCTCGCGCGAGGAGAGCTGGGCCGAGGGCGGCTGCGGGCCGGCGGGCCGAGCCGGGGCCGGGGTGCGCAGTCCGGAGGGGATCATGTTCACGCCGGTGGCGTCGATACTGAGGACCAGCAGGTCCCGCCCGCCGGGGCCGCCCGACCCCGGCTCCTGGGCGCGTTGGGCGTAGAAGTCGCGCACGTCCCGGGCGGCCTCGCTGGTGATCTCCCGCAGCTGGCGGGTGCCCAACTGCTGGCCGGTGGTCCGGGCCAGGCCCTCGCGCGCCTGCCTCAGCGGACCGTCGGCGACCTCGTGGACCACCGCGCGCTGCAGCGGGAAGGAGTGCAGGCGTGTCGGCAGGGCCAGGGCGGCATCAGCGACATGCAGGTTGGCAGCACCCGGGGCGCGGTAGGCGATCCGGGCCACCTCCACCCTGCCCACCGTGGTGGCAAGGAGCCGGCGATGGCCCTGTTCGGCCCTCACCCGCGCGATTCCGTCAGCCCCGGCCACGGCCGGGCGGCGCTCCTCCAAGCGGGCCCGGGCGTCGAGCTGGTCCTGCATGAGCAGCCGCTGGAGCTCGCGCCCGGTCGCGGTCAGGTAGTCCTCCAGCACCTCATGGGGGCAGGCCATCATCTCCGCGCCACCCAAACGGGCGATCATTGCTGTCAGTTGGGCGCGGGAGGCGGCGAAGTCGTCGGGGCGGGCGATCGGCTGCGGGTAGGGTGCCACCGGGTTCCTTCTCGTGCTGAGCGGCTTACATTCACCCGGGCAACACGAGAAGGGACCGCCCCCGCACGGGCGTTCACCCATTTGCCGCGGCTCGTTCGCGCGTGAGAGCGAACAGGCCGCCGGGCGTCTGCACCACCTGACCCACGGCGGCGGTCTTCTTCAACTGGTGGCGTACCCGCTCGACGTTGCGCGCCGTCGCCTCCAGGCCCAGTCCCTCCACCACCTGCCGACACCGCACCGGGCCCGCATACCCGGCCAGTACCCCCAGCACCCGCTCGGTGAAGGACGCGGCCACCTCCGCCGCCGACGCCTGCCCGCCGGCCAACTCGCGGCGCGGGGCGGGGACCTGGAACCGAGCGGACGCGGCCGAAACCTGCACCACCGGCAGTTCGCCGACCACTTGGACGGCCGTGGACAGCCGGGCCAACTCCTCCTCACACACCCGCAGCAGCCCGGCGATCCGCTCGGCCTCCCCGCGCAGCCGCTCCGCTTCCCTGCAGCAGGCCGCCTCACGCTCCCGCAGCAGCACGAGCACCTCGTCGCAGCCCACCCGGTCCACCCCTCCACGCCAGCCGATCAACCAGCTACCGCAACGAGAAGACCACCCCGACAGACACGCCGACCCCAGCACCGTCACTCAAGAAGACCCGCACCCTGCCCGGCATCGGCGTCAGGACCGCCGCAGTCCTGTTGGCCACCGTCGGCGACGGCAGCTCGTTTCCGACCGCTGCCCACCTCGCCTCCTACGCGGGCCTCGCCCCGGCCACGAAGCAGTCCGGCACGTCGATCCATGGCGAACACGCTCCCAGAGGCGGCAACCGGCAACTGAAACGCGCGATGTTCCTCTCCGCGTTCGCAGCCCTCCACGATCCCGCCTCCCGGTCCTACTACGACCGCTGCCGAGCCCGCGGCAAAACCCACACCCAGGCCCTCCTCCGCCTCGCCCGCCACCGCATCAGCGTCCTGTTCGCCATGCTCCGCGACGGAACCTTCTACGAACCCAGGAGCCCCCGAACCGCTTGACGAAAGACATAGAGGCACCCCCCGATGGCGCCTGATACAGGGGGGCGGCGGCCGAGGAACTGGCAATGCGCTAACAGCAAGCCCTGCGGGCCGGAAACGACCTTCCCACTTCGCGCGGAACGGTCAGATAACGATATGCCAATGGGGCAATTCGCCCACCGAGCCCCGGCCACGCCGAGATACCCGTATCGTGGTCGGCGCCTCCGGGGTTTGCCGACAGCTCCCCCGGAGGCGCCCCCGTTCTCAGGCCTTGGCCGCCGCGACCTCGCGCACCCGGCCGGACAACGCCCGCACCGCGCGCGTCTTGGCATACGGCGTGAGTTCCTTGCGCATCGTGACGAAGTGGTCGTCGCCACGGACGGACGACACGTGCTCGTACTCGTCCAGGAACAGCTCCCACGATTCGCACGACGCCTCGACGTGCCCGTACCGGAGCTGACGCTGCGCCAGGAGGGCGTAAGCGTGGACGCGGCCCTGCCGTTCGTTGGCCGGCTGCACCTTGATGGACTGCCGTAGAGCGCCGATGCTGCCGGGCAGGTCGTTCTCCTCCAGCAGTACGTGAGAGACGTGGAAGAGGTAGGCGGTCTGGTCGTAGCCGCCGATCGCGTCGCGCCGGTTGTCGGCCTTCGCCAGCGCCGTTTCGGCTTCGCGAAGCCGGGTGTGGGCCTGGCGGCTGTCCCCTACCATGCTCGCCGCGTGGGCCTGCTGACCGCGCAGGAAGGCCACCAGGCGCGGGCCTGCCGACGGTGCGGCCTCAGCCGCGGAGTCCGCCAGCTCCAGCGCCATCCGCCCGTGCCGCAGGTTCGACGCCTGGAGTGACATGCCGCGCAACGTGCGGCAGTAGGTGATGTGGTCTTCCGCCTCATTGGCGAGTTTGAGCGCTTTGGAGTAGTACGTCTGGCCCAGGCCGTGGGCCTTCTCGTACATGGCCATCCACCCAGTCAGGTACGTCAGGTCCGATGCGGCAGCAAGCATGCTCCGTTTCACCGGGGCGGAAGCCTGCGCCCTGAGCCATGGGCCAACGGTGTTGACGAGGAACGCGGCCGCCATGGGCCGGGCGTGGCCTGCGCCGAACTCATCGAGAATGTCGGCGATCCGCTCCGTCATGGAACGAACCGAAGCAACTTGGGAGGCGCCGATCCGTGCGGTTGCCTTGCCCGGGGCGCTCGGGTCACTGGCTGCCTGCGCCGTGTGCTGGAACACGGGTACGGAGAGCGCCGCAGAGAACAGAGTCGCGGCCAGGACGCCGCGACGGGATGGGTCCATATCCGCCCTTCCTAAGTCGATCAACTCCTCCACAGTGTCGACTGGTTGGGAGCCGTCCGCGGACACGGCGGGTTGTAAGCCGGCTTCCGCGTGAGTGACCGGCCGCCCCAGTCGAGCGGACAGCGCCTCAAGAATCAACGGCCTGACCTCGGGTTTCGGCGGCGTACCGGCGATCCAGTGCGCAACGGCCGTCCGATCGTAAGAAAGTTCGAGTCCGGCCTGCGGGCCGAGCCTGTTCACCTGCTGGGCGAGCTGCGTGCGCGTCCATCGTGCCTGCTCAAGCAGCCTGTCCAAGGCAGGGTTGGGTGTGCGTTTTCTCGTGGCCATGCTTTCAACTCCCGACAGCTCCATGGCGTTCACGGTGTTCACGGTCCCACCTGCCCTCAACGGTACCCGCAGGCAGTGACCAAGCGGTTACCTCTTACGAGTCAAGTACCGATCTCGGCCCTTGGGAGCAAAGGTGACCAGCGCATCATCGTTGAGGAGAGGCGCCACCACGGCGGCAGACGGCCTCTGTCACGAGCGCTCGCCCAAGCATCCGCGCTTGGTCGACGACCGGATGAGCGTGTGCTTCGAGGTGTGCCCGCCCCGGGACGGGAACGGCGTCCCCGAGGACGACGCTCGCCGTGTGGGAATGGCCCGGCGGCTGACCGCCGCCCGACTGCGGTACTGCGGTCTGGAACCGCTGGTCGACGACGCCACGCTCATCGTCTCCGAGCTGGTCACCAACGCCATCCAGCACGGCGACGGCGCACAGATCACCTTCACTATGACGGTTCGCGATGGCTTCCTGCACCTGGCCGTGCACGACGAGATGCCGGGCCGGCCGGTCGCCCGGCGCGCCGACGACACCGCCGAGCGCGGCCGCGGCCTCTTCCTCGTCAACTGCCTCGCCAGCGCCCACGGCGGAACCTGGGGTACCAGCGGCGACGGGACGACCTGGTGCAAGCTCGCCCTCTCCGGCGGCCGACCATGACCGCCCCCGGCACCGCCCGACGCCTCCCCCGGCCCGTGGAACAGTGGAAGCCGCCCCTGCCCCATGACCAGCTGACCACCGTCCTGGACAAGCTCCGCGCCTGGCGGCCGTTCGACGGGGACGCCCTCCTCGACGACGTCGCGGCCGCCCTGGACGACGTCGTACCGACTGAAGAGGACGTCGCGGAGATCGCCGAGCGATTGCGCGGGCACCTCATGCAGCTCGTGGACATCGCCCTCGCCGCCGAAGAAGACCAGCGGGACACCACCTCGGCCCAGCTCATTGAGCAGGCCCGCACGCTGCGCGCCGAGGAAGTCCCCGGCGACCGCTGGCAGGCCATCGGGCACCTGCGCCGGATGGGCTGGACCGTCAACGAACTCCTCGAACGGCTCGTCGCCGTCCGCTGCTTGACGGCGGTGGCATGACCCAGGCGCCCGCCCCTACGCTCCTGCTCCACACGAGAGAGAACACCGTGCGCACCAAGCCGACCCTGGTTCCCTACGTCGTCCAGCGTGAAGGGGAGGAAGCCGCCCCGAACAACCTGCTTCTGACCACGCTAGGGCCGGGCAAGTACAGGCTCCGCTACGCCGATGAGGCCCCTGCGGACCGGGACCTGCGTGGCGTGCTGTGGGCGCGCTGCTCCTCCGGCCCCGTGGACGACGACATGATGCCGACGGGGAAACCCCAGTGGCGCATGATGCACCCGCTGCGGCAACGGGCCACGATGCAGGCGATGCGCTGCCAGGTATGCGTCAAGCCCGCGCGTACACCGATCGGGTATGTCTTCCTTTCCGGGCCGGACACGATGGACACCAGTCAGACACAGATTCTCACGGCCCAGCCACTGGTGTGCGCCCGGCACGTGCGCGCCTCCGCCGAGCTGTGCCCGCACCTCGACGGCCGGCCCATGGTGTTCCTGGCGCAGAGTGCGCCCCTGTACGGGGTGAGCGGCGTCGGCTACGGCTACGGCAGTCAGGGCGTGCAGGTCGTGAACCGGCCGGACAGCCCGATCCCGTACAACCACCCGCTCATCTCGACGGTCCTCGCCTCCCAGCTCGTACGGCGACTCAGTTCCTTCCGACTCGTCGACCTGGACGAACTGGTGCAGGAACTGGAGCGCACCCCGTAGACCCCTGTCCGGCGGCCGGATGTTCCCCGGCCGGCCGCCGGACAGGTCAACTCCCGGCGCGGGAGTCGACTGCCCGACTCGTGTTCCCCCACGGCAAGGTCACCGCCCCCGCGCCGGGCCTTACGGACCCGTCCCATCAGACCCCCGGCGGGCTGCAATCAAATTGTGCCCCCGGTGCCGCCTTTCGGCGGCGAGCAAAGGCTCCTCTGGAGCCGAAAACCGATTCCCCAGGAGGGAACCATGTCCAAGTCCGGTATCGCAGCCATCGACACCTCGATGGACGAGACGACCGAGGAACTCACCGGCCCCGTGGTGGTCGCCGTCGACGTGGAGGACGAGGAGTAGTCCCCTCGCACACGTCCTGACCAGGGCGTTCCTCCTCCCGGCCCTACAGAAACCCGGGAGGAGGGGCGCCCCTCATGCTCCACCGCCTGGATCTGGAGATGAAGTGATCCACGTATTCACCGGGCCGACTCTGCCGCAGTCCGACCCCCGGCTTGCCGTACCAGGGGTGCAGATGCGGCCGCCGGTACAGCACGGCGACTTGTTCGACGAGACCATCCGCAACGGCGACACCGTGGTGATCATCGACGGGGTGTATCACCAGGCGCCGGCGCTGCGCCTCAAGGAGATCATCGCCGCGATGGGCCGGGGTGTGCGGGTGATCGGGGCGGCGAGCATCGGCGCGCTGCGGGCGGCCGAACTCGCGCCGGTCGGAATGCTCGGGGTCGGCCACATCTTCACCGCCTATGTGCGCGGCGAGATCGATGGCGACGACGAGGTGGCGGTCGGGCAGGCCCCGGACGGTGGTTGGCAGGCGCTGACCTGGCCGGTGGTCAACCTCCGGTACGCCCTGCAACTGGCGGTCTCTGTGGGGGTGCTCGACCGTGAGCGGGCCGCCGCGCTGCTGGAGGCGCTGACCGCCGTGTACTACCCGCAGCGCACCACGGCAGCAGTGCGGGCCGTGTGCCGCCGCCACGGCGAGGCCGAGTTCGCCGAGTGGCTGGCCTGGCAGCGTGCGCGGGACGAGCACTTCGCCGACCTCAAGCGCGCCGATGCCCTGGCAGCCGTGCAGGCCGCGCTCGACGGCCAGAGCCCGCCCACCATGCACGTCGCGCCGCGCATGTGGCAGACGGCGTACTTCCGGCGCTGGTCCAACGCTTTTGCCCGCAACCACATCGACGGGTTGACCCTGTCCACCGAGGACCGTCTCGTCTACCAGCAGGTGTTCGACCCGGACTTCCCGAAAGTATGGGCCGACTATCTCGAACACCGGTCCCTGCACCCGGCCGACGGCGGGCCGGGCCGACTTCTACAGACCCGGCTGGCCCAGGTCACCGGCGGGGCTCTGCTGCTGGCTCATCAGGTGTTCCACCCGGCCATCGACCTGCGGGACGAGAGGAACGTCGACCTGCTGCTGGCCGGCGAGACACCCGAGGACCGTGCGGCGGTCGCCCGCTACGCCGATGCCCTCGCCAGGGCCCGCCGCACCCGGCCCGGGTTTTCCACGGCGGCGGTACGCGACGACCTCACACGCCGGGTCCTGCTGACCGTATGGCGCTGCCCCGAGCCGCGGTTCGACATCGAGGCCTCCGCGCGGGGCCTGGTCTGCGGCGTGCGCGCCGTGGAGGCGGCCAAGCGGTTGGTGCCCGGCTACCTCGACGACGTAAAGACCCCCAGTAACCAGGAGGCTGGCCATGGTGCGTGATGACAGTCCGATGACGCTGCCGGGCACGGTACGGGCCCGGTCTGCCGAGGAGACATGGCAGCTGTTGGCCCCGCTGCTGCCGCAATTCGGCATCAGCCGGGTCGCGCGGCTGACCGGCCTCGACTGCATCGGCCTGCCGGTGTGGACGGCTATCCGGCCCACTTCGCTGACATTGAGCGGATCGCAGGGCAAGGGCGCCACCGATCTCCTCGCCAAACTGTCGGCGGTGATGGAGGCGATCGAGCTGTGGCATGTGGAACAGCCGCTGCCCGTCACCGTGCAGGGCCCGGTGACGGAGGTGGCCCCGGACTGCCCCGTCACCGACCTGCCGATGACCCTCCCGTACACCAGGCAGGCCCTGGCCCGGGTGGTGTGGGAGTGGACAGCCGGCACCAGCGTGGTGAGCGGGCAGAAGCGCCTGCTGCCGGTCGACCTGGTTCGGCGCCGCGTCCAGCGGCCGGAGTGGAGCTTGGATCTGCTGCGCGCGACCAGCACCGGCCTGGCGTGCGGCAACACCCGCGAGGAGGCGCTGCTGCACGCCCTGTTCGAGGTCGTGGAACGGGATGTGCTGTACCGGGACGGGCAGTGCGGCGGGCAGGCGCGGACGCTGATCAACCCCGCCACGGTCGATGATCCGTACGGCCAGGAGGTGACTGCCCGGCTCGCGGCCGCGGGGATGGCGGTGGAGCTGTCGCTGGTGGACGGCCCGTACGGGCTGCCCGTGTGCCTGGCCTACCTGTGGTCGGAGGACTTCCCCGTCACCTTCGCCGGCGGCGGCTGTCACATCAGCCCGGCCATCGCAGCCACCCGGGCCCTGTCCGAAGCAGCCCAGTCACGGCTGACCGCCATCGCCGGAACGCGGGACGACCTGCCGAGCGACCCCGCCTCGTTCGACATCCCGCCCTTCCGCCCGGCCCGCACTGCGGGGCTCACCCCGTGGCCGCAGGCGACGGCCCACTTCGGCCGGGCACCCAGCGCCGGCTTCGCCGCCCAGGTCAAGGACGTGGCCCTGCGGGTCGCGCACGTCACCGGGCACGAACCGGTCGCCCTGGACCTGTCCGAAGGGTCCACACCGATCCACGCGGTGCAGGTCGTGTGCCCCGGTACCCGCTCCCGCCTCCGAAGGGCGATGCCCCGATGACACGCCTCCCCGCCATCACGCCCGCGCCCGCCGTGCGGCTCGCGGCCCAGTTCGACGCCTTCCACACCGCGCGGGCCCGCAGCACACTGGTCGCCCGCCTGTACGCCACGGCGATGGGCGACGACTACCCGCACGAGGTCGCCGCCTCCAGCTCGTGCGACTGGCCCCTGCTGGGGCTGCTGGCCGCCCGGCTGCGGCTGCGGCCCGGCCAGGTCCTCGCCGATGCCGGCTGCGGCACCGGAGGCGTCGGGCTGTGGCTCGCCCGCGCGCTGGCGGCCCGCCTGGAAGGCTTCGACGTCTCGCCCGTCGCCGTCGCGCAGGCCACCGCCCGCAGCGGCCGGTTCGTCCCCGCCGGCCGGGCCGCTTTCCGTGTCGCCTCCCTGGACGACATCGGCCTGCCCGACCGCAGCGTTCACGGCGCGGTGTGCGTGGACGCCTTCGCCCTCGCGGCGGACCGGGCGGCCGCGGTGCGTGAGCTCGGCCGGATCCTGGCACCCGGCGCCCGCCTGGTCCTCACTCGGGCCCTGCGCCGGGGCGCCGCACCTGTGTGGGAGGAGCAGGCCCGCGCCGCCGGGCTCGTCGTGGAGCACGTCGACGAGCGGCCCGCCGAACCGGCGATGTGGGCGCGCCTGTACCGGCTGTGGATCGACCACGCCGACGAGCTGCGGCGCGAGCTGGGCGACGACCAGGCGCAGAACATGCTGCACGAGGCGCACCGGATGCTTCCCGCGCTTCCCGGCCGCCGCGCGGTCCTGCTGACCCTGCGCCGCCCCCTGACCGAACCGGAGGCCCCCGAGGCAGCCGATACGATGACCCGGCCTGCGTCCGCCGGCGACGGGCCCGCGACCAGCGAGAGGACCCCGCAGTGACCGTGCACCGCCCTGCCCGTGCGGCAGTGTTGTCGGCCGGGTCCTGGGGTACCGCAGCCGCCAAGATCCTCGCCGACGCCGGTACCAGCGTGATCGTGCACGCCCGCCGCAACGAGATCGCCGACGCGATCAACGCGACGCACCGCAACCCGGCCTACTTCCCGGACGTCGAACTGCCGCCCTCCCTGACGGCCACGACGGACCCGGCCGCCGCACTGGACGGCGCCGACTATCTCGTGCTGTCCATTCCCGCCCAGGCCCTGCGGGACAGCCTCGCCGTATGGACGCCGCACATCGGGCCGGACACTGTGGTTGTGTCGCTGATGAAGGGCATCGAGCGGGACACCGGGCTCCGGGCCAGCGAGGTCATCGCCGAGGTGACCGGTGTGAGCGCGGTCCGCATCGCGGTGCTGTCGGGCCCGAACCTGGCCCGCGAGATCATGGCCGCCCAGCCGGCCGCCGCGACCGTCGCCTGCCCTGACGAGGCCGTCGCGCGCTGCTTCCAGCAGGCGTGCCACACCTCCTACTTCCGGCCGTACACCAGCACCGACGTGATCGGCTGCGAACTCGGCGGCGCGATCAAGAACGTCATCGCGCTCGCTGTCGGCATCGCCTCCGGCATGGGCATGGGCGACAACGCGGCCGCCATGCTCATCACCCGGGGCCTGGCGGAGACGATCCGCCTCGCCACAGCACTCGGCGCCCGCCCGGCGACTCTCGCCGGCCTGTCCGGACTGGGTGACCTGGTGGCCACCTGTACCTCCCCGCTCTCCCGAAATCGCACCTTCGGCGCCCACCTCGGCCAGGGCATGACCATGGCCGAGGCGACAGCCGCCACCCGGCAGACCACCGAGGGTGTGAAGTCCGCAACGGCGATCCTCGAACTGGCCCGCGTCCACGGTGTGGAGATGCCCATCACCGAGGTGATGGCCACTCTGCTGCACGAAAAGATCAGCCTCACCGAGGCCGCGACCGCGCTGATGCAGCGGCCCCCCAAGCCCGAGCACTGACCCGGCGCCCCGCTCCGGGGCGCACCCCCTTTCTCCCTCCCCTTCCCGGAGGTCTTCGCCATGTCCGCATCTGTGCTGCCCGCTGCCCAACTCCTCGTCACCGCCGCCTTGGTGGCGTGGATGGTCACCGGCTTCACCCGCCTGCCCGGCCGCTGGCTGCGCTGGAAAATGTTCTGCCGGGCCAACTTCACGATCATCACACTCACCGGCACCAAGGACGGACGCACCGAGCCGGTGAACGTCTACGAGTACCTGTCGCCCGGCTCCTTCATCCTCGGCCCGCCCCAGCTCCAGGCGATCCTCACCCACCTCACCCACAGTGGCCGGTACGACCGGATCGACGGCCACGGCCGTCTCCTGAACGCCGACGGAGAACAGCCCATCGAAGTGAGGGACAGCCGTGTGGTTCTTTGACGCCCTCGCTTCCGGATTCCAGCGCCCCACCGACCCCGGCCATCTGCACTGGTTCCGCATCCTCTTCGGCACGGTCTGCACCCTGCGGTTCGTCCTGTCCTTCGGCCAAGGCGGCTGGGACCGGCTCGTGCCCGGCTCGCTCAGCCTCCACCTCGTCGAGCAGCGATTCGGCCCCCGACGGGCATCCCTCCTCGCGGCCGTGTACCGGCCCACACTGGTCACCCGCACGGCCGCCGCGCTCGCCCTGGCCGCGGGGCTGATACCGCGCGCGGCGCTGCTGCTGGTCCTGGCCGGGGCCACGATAGAACTGCTGTACCTCAAAAGCCCCAACGCGGTGCGGTACACGCTGCTGACCGGCGCCTGCCTGATGGCCGCCGGCGATCTCGGCCAAGGGCTGAGCATCGGACACGAGCCACTCGAGGGCACCCGGTGACCCGGGACCGCGACGCCCGGGTCCTGCGGGAGCTGGTCGCGGCGCACGGCGAGACGTTCGCACAGGAGGCCGGTATCACCCTGAAGGACACTCCGCAGCCGCTGTACCGGCTGCTGGTGCTCGCCATACTCCTCAGCGCCCGGATCCGCGGCTCGGTCGCCGTGGCCACGGCCCGGGCGCTGTCGGACGCGGGCCTGCGCGATCCGCGCCGCATGGCCGGATCCGACTGGCAGGAACGCGTCGACGCGCTGGGCCGCGGCGGCTACCGCCGCTACGACGAGCGCACGGCCACCCAGCTCGGCGACGGCGCCGAACTGGTGACCGAACGCTGGGGCGGCGACCTGCGCCGGCTGCGCGAGGAGGCCCACGGCCAGGTCTCCGAGCTGCGCGACCTGCTCCAGGAGGTGCCGGGGCTGGGCCCGGCCGGCGTCAGCATCTTCCTGCCCGAGGTCCAGCAGGTCTGGCCCGAGGCGGCGCCGTACCTGGACGACAAGGCGCTGTCCGGGGCGCAGCGCCTCGGGCTGCCCAAGGACCCCGGCCGGCTCGTCGAACTCGCCGGCGACACGGAACCGGCCGTCCTCGCCGCCGCGCTGGTGCGGGCGGCGCTCGACAAGCACGTGGCCGAGGAATGCCTCGGTCACGCCGCCTGACCAACGACGGACGGCGTTCCCCTCACGGCCGTTGCGACCGTCGCGGCCGTTGCGGCCGTCACCGCCGCCGTCACCCGAGCGGCCCCACCTCGCAGTGGCGGGCATGCGAGGTGCGGGTCCGCGCGCCTAACGTCGAATGGGCACACCAGTGACGGTGTCCGGGACGGCCCGACGCCGTCCGCGGATGCCGGTTCGGCGTGGGAGGCCGGTCAGCCATGAGAATCACCGCAGCGCGCCACCGCCGCGACCGCGACAGGCCGTTGCTCATCCACAGATGGCGCCAGGCGGCGGACCGGCATCTGACCCCCGTACAGCGGTCGCTGCTGATCACCTGGATCTCGTTCGGGGTGACCTTCGGATCGGTCCGCGTCATCACGCATGGCATCCGGGGCGGCTGGCTGCCCTGGGGCAACATCTCCGCGGGCGGCGAGCACGTGCACCACTACAACATCGGGATCGCCACCCTGGCCGGACTCGGCCTGATCGCCGTACGCGGTGATGAACGCGCCGTCGGGCACCCTGCCGCCGCGGCCGCCTACGGCTGCGGTTCGGCGCTCATCTGCGACGAGTTCGCGCTGTTGCTGGACCTGCAGGACGTCTACTGGGCCAAGCAGGGCCGGCTCAGCGTCGACGTCTCCTTCGGCGTTCTCTCCGTGCTGGGCGCCTATCTGACGGCGAAGCCGTTCTGGCACGAGGTCGGCCGTATCACGCGGCACCACCTCGTCACCGCCGCCCGCGGCGGCGCCACCGCCTGACGGACCACCGACGTGCATGCCGCGCAGGCGGTCGCACCCACCGTGAGGAGGGCGCTGTCACGTTGTTGGGAGCCTGGATCTCTGACCCTCGATCCACCGCGTGATCTCTGATCACGCGGTGGATCGAGGCTGAGATCCCACAGACGCGCCTGAACGCCCTTCACTCCACACAACGCTAAATCCCCTACCAGGGCTGGTGATCGGGCCGCACCAGCCCCGTACAGTGATCCGGACGACCCCGAGGAACCGGAGACCATGCCCAAGCGGAACAAGCAGTTCGGCCGTATTCGGCAACCGCAGGGTTGTGGTAGGCGTTTGGTGTTGATGGTGTCGTCCGGTTGGTGAAGGGCGTTGTCGTTTCCCAGGTGAGGTGGATGACGCCTGTATGGGCGGGAGTTGGGGCCCGGCGCAATGCCGGACGTCCGTCCGGCGAGGGTGGAACCAACCCAGCCCGCCTGACGTGCAGTTACATGGACCGCCTGGGATAGGGGGACATGTGGGAGGACGGGGGACGGTGTCGACCGGGGATGACGTCGAGCAGTTCGCGGCGCTGCTGCGCCGACTGAAGGACCGCACGGACCGGAGCTACGGCTCCCTGGCCCGGCGCCTCAACATGAACACCTCCACGCTGCACCGCTACTGCGCGGGCGAGGCGGTCCCGCAGGACTACGCCCCGGTGGAGCGTCTGGCCGCCTTCTGCGGGGCGACACCGGAGGAACGCCTCGAACTGCACCGCCTGTGGCTGCTCGCGGTGGCGGTACGACAGCGGTCTCGGGCGGGTGAGGGGGCGACGGAGCCGACACGGGCCGAGGAGACAGCGGAGCCGACAAAGGCCGAGGGGGCGCTGGAGCAGGCAGGGGGCGAGCGGGCTTCGGGTCCGGACATCCGGACGGTGCAGGGCGTGGGTGACGGCGCGGACGGCATCGGTGGTGACGGGGGCAGCACGAGCGGTGCACCGCCGCCACTCGACACGGGCGCACCCGACGCCTGGCCGCCCATTCCCGGCGCTCCCGGACCGGGAAGTCCCGAGCCGACGGCCCAGTGGGATGCGGCCCGCTCGACCGGACGGCCCTGGTACCGCCGTCGCCGCACCGCCGTCGGTGCCGCCGCGGTGACCGTGTTGCTGGTGACGCTGGGCAGTCTGCCGGCGCTGTCGGCCGGTCGGTCTCACGACAACTCCGCCAAGGCCCCCGGTCGGTCCCGTACAACAGGAACCGGTACGTCACACCGCCCCTCTGCCACTGCAACCAGCCCCTCCTCCAGTCGTTCATCGGCCTCGCCCTCCGCAGGAGTACGGGCTTCGGGGAGCCCCGAGTCGAAGGGCGGACCGTCGGCGGACACGAAGAGCGACGCCCCGGTGTCGACCGGTGTGCCGCTCGCCTGGACCGCCGACTCGCAGATCTGGCAGGGCGGTTGCGGGCACGACTACGTCATCGCGAAGAAGCCGGCCCAGGTGCCCCCGCCGCCGGTGCAGCAGGACGCCGGGGTGTGGGCGGCGACGCAGGGGGCGGTGCCCGGGCGGCAGACGAGGGTGCAGATCTCGGTGCAGGGGAAGTCGTCCACGGCCGTGGTCCTGGAGGCTCTCGAGGTCCGTATCGTCAGCCGCGGCACCCCGGTCACCGGCAATGCGTACGCCATGGGCCAGGGTTGCGGCAGCGACCTGGCGCCCCGTGAGTTCTCCGTTGACCTGGACGTCAACCGCCCGATCGCCCACGCGGGCCCCGGCAATGACAGCGGAAAGCCCGTCCCTGCGGTGCAGTTCCCCTACCGCGTCTCCGCCGAGGATCCGGAGGTGCTGCTGGTCACCGCGACGACCGAGGCTTACGACTGCGACTGGTACCTGGAACTCGACTGGTCCTCCCAGGGCCGCACCGGCACGGTCCGCATCGACGACCACGGCCGCCCGTTCCGCACCAACAGCATCAAGGGCCTGCCCCACTACTGGTACGGCACGAACGGCGACGGTGTGCGTCAATGGGTGCCCGTCGACTCTTAGAGTGCGGTAAGTGATGTTTCCTGCCGTTTCACACCGATGTGATGACATGCCATAACGGGGTGATTCCGGCGGTCGAATGATCAACATCGCCGCCCTGGCCGAGCGCACGGCTCCGGCTCCCCGGTTTGGCTCGACAGCCGAGGTCAGGGGCCTGCTACCCACTGGGACGAAGTGGTGCGAAATTAGCTAGACCATCACTTACCGCACTCTTAGAAGCCCTGACAGAGCCGTTTCACGTGGCGGTGAGTGATCAGGTAGACGGCAAGGCCGAGGAATGCTTCGTGGTTGTCGTCGCGTCTCTCCCAGCGGATGCGCAGGCATCGGAAGCCGTGGAACCAGGAGTTTGGTGCGTTCGACGGCCCCGCGGAAGGCGCCCGGGCCAGAGCCGTGCGGCCGGCCCGGTCATGACACAACGCGTCCGAGCAGGCGGCGGGTCCTGCGTGAGCAACGGTCGGCTGCCCAGACTTCCGGCAGAGGGCACCGCTCCGCCGTCAGCGGGCGCTCGTGGTGGCGATGTCGCTGATGTGGTTGTACCGCTCCACCAGCACGAAAAGCTTGGTCTTCTGCGTCGTCTCCCCACTGCCGAAGGCCAGGGTGACGATGACCTCATGGCCGTTACCCACGGCGCCGTTGTCGCTCACCGTCCACTGCGCCGGGACATTCTGGGCACGCAGGACGCCGTCCGCCCCATTCTTCTTCTCCCACGCCGCCAGCCGCTTGGCGAAGTCGGGCGTCAGGTAGTGCTTGCGGAGCGCCGTGGCCAGCGTGACGTCCGGGTCCGCGTAGTCGCCCTTCGCGTCGATGTACGCGCCGTAGAAGTCGGCGACCCGGGTCACCGCCTGGCCGAACGTGCCGCTGACCGACTGCGATGCGGCGGCGGAAGCCTTTGCGGGGGCATGGACGGACGCCTGTGCCGACACCTGTGTCGACACACCGAGTCCGACAGCCAAGACGAGGCCGGCGGCGACGGCCGCGCGGCGGCCCGGACGACGGTGTGCGGAGGACTTCCTGTTCATGTGCGTCTTCCTTCTCTGGTCCGTATGTGGTTACTCTCGGCCGATTCCGGCTTTCGTGCCGAAGGCGCCTGCCGACTTGTCGCCATCTCGTCCGCGTCCGATTCGAGGGACAGGACGGCCCGACTGCCCCATCGGACAGGAGTCGGCCCGGTGTCTTAGCCCCGGGGCCGGCGTGTGGCGGCGGGCGCCGTGGGGAGCCGAACGCCGCGCCTTGAGTACTCGGGCACACAGGTGTCCTGGTACGCAGGCGCAGGGTAGGTGTCGTTGCCGTGCTGCTGCCGGGGCGGTCGTTCTGCCTCGGCCGGTGCGACACCCACAGCTTCGAGGACGGCGGGGATCCACACAACGCCTGCCGCCACACCTGCGACGATGGAACGATCCCACCCCTGTTGAACTGCGGAAACAGAGGTCCCTGGGATGCCCTGAGATGCCGTCCTGGGACGCGGAGACGACTCATGGCGGTCGGCCGACCACCGGGTGCGGCCGACACGGCACAGGGCCGCGGTCTATCGGCCGCGGCTTGCAGCCGTTCGTGCCGCGGTTACTGAGAGTGCGGTAAGTGATGTTTCCTGCCGTTTCACACCGATGTGATGACATGCCATAACGGGGTGATTCCGGCGGTCGAATGATCAACATCGCCGCCCTGGCCGAGCGCACGGCTCCGGCTCCCCGGTTTGGCTCGACAGCCGAGGTCAGGGGCCTGCTACCCACTGGGACGAAGTGGTGCGAAATTAGCTAGACCATCACTTACCGCACTCTGACTTCGGCGTCTTGAGGTCTCTTCGTCGAACCCGGTGACGGAGTCCACCGTGACTGGTACGCCGGAGACATGCGGTATCCAGACGGGGGCGGGCTGACCGCCGGGCAGCGCAAGCGCCACGAAGAGGTACGAATGTGTCTCGTTTGACGCAGTAGTGCGCATCGGTGTCATAGGGGGAGTCGAACCGCAGCGAGGCGGGCGGCAGGGCGTGGCCGTCCCGCCAGCGCAGGGATCCGTCCACGTCCCAGAAGTAGTGGTGGACCCAGACCTGGCGAAGGATCTCCACTTGAGGAAGAAGCCGCAGGTGGGGTGGGGCGCTGGCGGCCCAGGCGGCGGCGAGGATCTTCTGTCCGTCCCGGCCGAACTCCTCGGCCCGGGCGGTCACGGCCGCTTTCCCGCCCGGTAGTTTGCCGATCTCCACCCGGCGTCCGTACCGCTTGGCCCACTCGGGCTCGATCAGCGGAGTCAGCCAGGCGGGGGCGGCCTCGGCCAGTTCCTCCAAAGCGGCCCGCAGCGTCTCCCCGACCAGCTCCAGGCGGCTGAGGCTGCGAACCGCGGCCAGCACATGGGTGGCGTCGGTACGCTGCCGGCCCCCGGCCTTGAGCAGGCCGGCCTCCACCAGGCGGTCCAGCATCAGCCCAAGCAACTGGCCGGCGGCGTCCTGCTCACCGAGGTCCTCTATCTGTCGCTCCTCTGGGCGGCGGCGACCGCGACCGTCGTCAGCCGCAGGGCACGATGACGGCATACCGGCGTACGACAAGGACCCCCGGATTTTGCCTTGATCTGGGGGCTGTTGTCGTCACCGGCGGTCCGGTTCACAGGCGCGTGGCCACCGTGCGGGCCAGGTCCGTCAGCGGCTGATCGTTCTCCGCCGCCGGGTTGCCGCGTACGAGTCGGATCGATACCCACTCCTCGGCCACCCGCAGGAAGACCGAACCGTCCTCCAGATACGCCTCGTCACCGATGCCGTCGAGCGGCTTCAGTTCGTGACCGAGCTGGCGTTCGGCGTCGTAGTAGTTCTGCCCCGACTCTCCGGCGAAGATCTCCACCTGGGCGGTCGGCCCGGACTCGGGTGCGACGTAGGTGCAGGTCTCGTCGACTACGTTGCCGGGCTTCACCGGTGTGCCGGCGAGCCGTTCGGCCTCCTGCTGGGTCACCAGCGCGCACGGGTCCCCCACCGAGGTGGGACTGGTGGGACTGGGCGCTTGCGACGGCTCCTCCGTGTTCGGCTCGGCCGGTGCCGACGTGGCCGAGGCGGTCGGGCTCGGCTTGTTCGTGGCGTCGGAGTCTGCGTCCTGGCACCCCTGAAGGGTCAGCATCAGCAGCGCCCCCAGGGCCACCCCCGCCAGGGACAACGGGCGGTTGCGGCCACGGTCTCGGCTACGGGATCTGGTGCGGGTACGGGTGTGCGTCATCGGTTCGGTCCCCCCTCGTAACTGGCTCCGGAACTCCCCACAGGGGCAGGATGCCCGGCGCAGGTGAACCAACAGACGTTCCGGAGTCAGGACTTGGTTTCAGCATGAAGACCTCGAGTCCCTCGATGAAGCCAGGGCACTCGAACGTCTCGTCCAGGTCCATGGGACACAAAGAGCCGTGGCCCGAGCGCTAGTGCAGGGTTCCTCTTTCGGGGCGTAGGTTGGTGGGGATGCTGGTTCGAGTCGGTGGAGGCGAGCCGCATGCCGAAGATCCTGCGGGCGCGTCCGGCCGCGGATGCGGCCGAGGAGGAGAAGGTCCGCAAGCTGGCCGGGGCCCGGCACGCCCCGGGCGACTGGATCCAGCGGGGCCGGGTGGTGGTCTTGAGCTGGGAGGGGCTGCGGGTCCCGGAGATCGCCGGGGAGCTGGGCTGCCATGAGCAGACGGTGCGCCGCTGGCTGCACCGCTTCAACGCCTCCGGCCTGGACGGTCTGGCCGATCTGGGCGGGCAGGGCCGCAAGCGGCGGATCACCGAGGCCGAGCGGTCCCGGATCATCGCGCTGGTCCGGAAACCGCCGCCCGGGCGCCCGGTCCCCGGGGCCGACGGCGCCCTTCAGGCCGACGACGAGGCCGGTGCGCCGGTGTGGACGCTGGACGCACTGGCCGAGGCGGCCCGGGCCGAGGGAATCGAGGTCCGGCGCAGTCAGGTGCGCCGGATCCTGCTGGCGGAGGGCGTGCGCCGGCGCCGTACCCGGTCCTGGGTGCGGAGCCGGGATCCCGACTTCGCGGGAAAAGGACGCGGATCGTCGCGCTCTACACCAGCCCGCCCGAGGGCGTGACGGTCCTGTGCGCCGACGAGCTCGGCCCGGTGATCCCCCGCACCTTCCCGCCGGCGCCGGGATGGTCACCGGACGGGCATCGGATCAAAAGTGAACTCGACTACAGTCGGGGGCCGGAGAAGACCTGGGTCTACGGCGCCCTGCGGCCGACGGACGGCTGGGAGGTCACCATGACCGCCTCCTCCCGAAACAGCGTCAATTACCAGTGGTTCCTGCAGATGGTGGAGGACGCCAACCCGACGGGCGAGATCGTGGTGGTCACCGACAATCTCTCCTCCCACAACAGCCTGGCCACCCGGACCTGGTTGGAGGATCACCCCCGCATCCGGCACGCCTTCATCCCGGTCGGCGCCTGCTGGCTGAACCTGCAGGAGGGCTGGTGGCGGATCTTCCGCAAAACCGCTCTGGCCGGCCAGTCCTTCGCCGACCCCGCCGAGATCGACCGGGCCACGGCCCTGGCCACCACCCAGCTCAACGCCCGTGCCACACCCCGAAATCAAGCCGGTGGATCCGGGCTGAGAGTGGTCGCGCCACAGAAGTTGGGCCAGAACCGGTTCTCGTGAACAAAGCCAGACGGCCGCAACGAAGACCACGACCCGGAAGGCCGCGAAGAAGTCGCCTACCGAGAAGGCTTCCCCGAGGAAGCCCCGGCACAGCGTGCAGGCCTCTCGGACCCCGCCCCGGCCGGCGTCACGCCGCGCAGTACGTCGCGAACGTGTCGCCTGTCTCGGGACACACGCAGCAGACAGCCCCGGCAGTTGGCCGGCCCGCTGCTCGTAGGCCCAGACGGCGAAGACCGCGCGGCCTGCTTGGCCTTGACCGCGGCTTTCTTGGAGTCGTCCTTGGCGGCCGCGGTCTCCTCGGCCGCCTTCTGCGCGGCCTCCTTGGCCATCTGTGAAGCCTCGACCGCCTTCTTCGACGACTCTTTGTGTGAGAAGCGCATGGGCACGCCGCTTAAGGGCCTGGACCAGGTTCTCCGCATTAGGGCATGTTCACGCCATGTTGAGTACCGTATTATCCGTTCGACGATTGGACGGGGTGTGCCGGTGGACGGGCTGTTGTCCGGGCCAACGGCCGGGGTACGGGGGATGGGGCGATCGCCACCGTAGCCGTCGTCGGGGATGTACCTGCGCCGCGCTCACTGCCGGACCACAGCGCGGGCCCCTCTCGGCGGTCTGGGCCGCTCGCCCTCGTGAGGGGGATGACACGGTGCTGGTGACGGAGTTCCGGACGCTGGATCTGCCGGCGGCCGAGAGGTTCGCGTCCTGGTACGACATGACGGTCAGCGCACTGATACCCAGCGTGGTCCATAGTGACCATGAGGGGGACTTCCGGGCGAGTGCGCGGGTGCTGGATCTGGGTGGCGTTCAGGTATCGGCGCTAGCCTACCCGTCGCTGGAGACACGTCGAACGGCGAAGATGATCCGGCGCTCTGATCCCGAATCCATGCAGCTGATGCTGACTCTGCGCGGGGGCCATCGGATCCTCCAAGGCAGCCAGGACACCACCAGCGGCTCCCGTGAGGTACTGCTCTTCGACACCTCACGCCCCTGGCACGGCTGGGCGAGCGCGGACCCTGACCCGGTGGAGGGGGTGTTGGTGCAATTCCCCCGGGCGCTGCTGCCGCTTCCGGCGAACAAGGTCAAACGGCTCACCGGGATGCGTCTGTGCGGGCGTGAGGGGGTGGGCGCCCTGCTGTCCGCCTACCTCACGCAGCTCAGCGCGGGCGCCGCCTCGTACACCACGGCGGACGGCCCCCGACTGGCCACCCTCACCCTCGACGTGCTCACTGCCTTCCTCGCTCACCACCTGGACGCAGGCGCGGTACCGCCCCAGACCTACCGGGGGGCCCTGCTGCTGAAGGTGCGTGCCTTCATCCAGCAGAACCTGGCCGACCCCGAGCTGTCCCCGGCCACGATCGCGGCGGCCCACAACATCTCCCCGCGCTCCCTGCACCGGCTCTTCGAAGAGAACGGCGCGACCGTCGCCAGATGGATCCGCGTCCGACGGCTGGAGCGCTGCCGCCGCGACCTGACCGACCCTCTCCTGTGCTCCCGCCCGGTCCGCGCCATCGCCGCCCGCTGGGGATTCACCGACCCCGCCCACTTCAGCCGAGCCTTCCGCACTGCCTACGGGACCAGTCCCCAGGAGTACCGCCAGCAGTACCAGTAGTCGTCGCGCCCCTGGCACGCCTGGCGCCGGGTGGGCACCATGAGCGGCCACCGGATCCTCCACCTCTGCTTCGACCTCCCGGCCGGCCACAACGCCGACCTGTCCGCCCCTGGCACGCGTTGTCAACCAAACGGCGCTGAGGGTCAACGACATCCCGATCAGGGGCCGCAAGGATCGGAGGCGCCTTCGGAGGTCGGGGGAATACACAGGCGAGTGCGTCCGGAGGCAATGAGGGGAACCCGGCTCGCCGCTCTGGAGGACCGAGAGATATGCGTACACGCATCGCTGCAGGCGTCTTTGCTGCCGCTGTTATAGGCAGCACCCTGGCGCTCGCGCCCAGCGCACAGGCCCAGCCGTCGGCCGCCACGTCCTGCTACGGCAGCGCGAAGTCCTACTCCAAGCCGTCCGGCGACCGGTGGTATCCGAACAACGGTCAGACCCGCCTCACCATGCCGGGGAACTGCAACGACATCAACATCAAGCCCAACCAGAAGACGTCGATTGCCGTCTGTTTCTACCCGTCCTCGGGCGGAGTCAAGTGTCAGGAATCCTTCAAGACGGCACCGGCAGGCCAGTGGACCGTAGTTGCCACCGATGTCAAGCCTGGCACACGCTTCATCTTCGACTTCAGTTCGACCACGGCCAACACCGGCGTGTGGGCTGGCTGATGAAGCCCGCCGCTCAGTGATCGCCAGGTTCCCCCAGGCTGAACCCTGGGGGAACCTGGCCAGCGTGCAGTCCGCCAGTGGCGTGGCTGTTCGGCTACGGGTGCAGATTTTCTGAGGGTGCCTCGTTGGGGTGATTCGCAGGGGTTCGGGATGTGGCCGGTCGTGCCGGCTTCTACCGTCGCCGGGGTCGATCCCGCCGTGAAGGGTGCGGGTGTCGAGCGAGGGTGGGTGTGGGGTGCCGTCGTTGATGGAGGCGTTGGAGGCCCGGCGGGCTGAGGTACTGGGTCAGGCCGAGCGGCTGCGTGAGCAGATCGCTGGCCTGTCCGAGGAGTTGTCGCGGGCAGAGGAACAACTGGCGCGGTTGCAGATCGCGCGGGAGACGGTGGAGGAGGTGCTGGCCGCGCCGTCTTCCCCGGTGCCGGGTCCGGACGCCGCGGACGGGGATGCGGGCGGGGTCGCGGTGGCGTTGGTGAAGGCGGAGGCCGAGCTGGACGTGACGGTGATGTCGCCGGAGTACCGGGAGATCATCGCCTTGTTCGCAACCTCGGGGGCGGCGATGCGCTGCAAAGAGGTCTGCCAGCAACTGGGTCTGGGGACCGAGCCGCGGCACGTCGAGGGGATGCGCTCGAAGCTGAAACGGCTGGTGGAGCGCGGAATCCTGGCCGAGCCGTCGTCCGGGCTGTTCAAAGTCGACGGCAGGAAGCAGGGGTGGTGAGCGTGGCGGGGCCTGCTGACGGTGTACTCGCGGAGTGTGAGAGTGCGGTAAGTGATGGTCTAGCTAATTTCGCACCACTTCGTCCCAGTGGGTAGCAGGCCCCTGACCTCGGCTGTCGAGCCAAACCGGGGAGCCGGAGCCGTGCGCTCGGCCAGGGCGGCGATGTTGATCATTCGACCGCCGGAATCACCCCGTTATGGCATGTCATCACATCGGTGTGAAACGGCAGGAAACATCACTTACCGCACTCTGAGAACGCCTTCGCCGCCTCGGCGGGTCTGTTCGCCGCGGCGTGTGCGGAGCTAGCGGCCCCCAAGGCGGCGGTGATGACGCACGCGCAGTTGGAGGACCTGCTGGGGGCGCGGATGCGCGAGGTCACCCGGCAGTTGTTCCAGGACCACCTGACCCTGCGGGCCGGCAACGAGGCGCGTCGCGAGGAGGTCGTGGACGCCGCCGGTGTCGAGCGCACCCGCATCGAGCGTGGCCGGCGCCGGACATTGGCCACGGTGTTCGGCAAGGTCACCGTGGTCCGGATCGCCTACCGCGGCACCGGAGTGGCGGACCTGCACCCGGCCGATGCGGTGCTGAACCTGCCGGACGGAATGCACTCGCACGGGCTGGCCAGGCTCGCCGCCATCGAGTCCGCCCGCGGCAGCTTCGCCGACGCCTGCGAGCGGATCAACGCCCACACCGGCGCCGGTATCGGGCACCGGCAGGTCCAGGAACTCGCCGTCGGCGCCGCAGCGGACATCGACGCGTTCTATGACGCCCTCGTGCCAGCTCCCTGCACCGACACCACGCCACTCATCTTGTCGGTCGACGGCAAGGGCGTGGTCATAAGACCCGAAGCCCTGCGCGAGGACACCGCGAAGGCCGCGGCGGCCAAGGGCGGCAACGCGATGAAGACCAGGCTGTCGGCCGGGGAGAAACACGGCCGGAAACGGATGGCCACCCTGGGAGCCGTCTACGACGCCGAACCCGCCCTGCGCACGGTCGACGACGTCATCGCCGACCCGGACCGGCAGGACGACGCCGTCCACGGCACGGCGCCCGAGCGCCGCCCTGGGCCGAAGGCCCGCTCGAAGTGGTTGTGCGGTTCGGTGAACGACACCGCCGCGCAGGTGGTCGGTGCCGTGTTCGATCAGGCGGAGCACCGCGACCCCGGCCACCACCGCCCGTGGGTCGTCCTGGTCGACGGGGCCCGCCACCAGATCGACCTCATCAAGGCCGAAGCACGGCAGCGCGGTGTGAAGGTCCACATCATCGTCGACCTGATCCACGTGCTCGAATATCTGTGGCGAGCGGCATGGTGCCTGCACGACAGCGGTGATGCCTGTGCCGAAAACTGGGTCGCCCGCCATGCCCGCGTCCTGCTCGGCGGCGGCGTGCAGCAGACCGCGACCGCACTCGAGGAAGCCGCCCGCGCCACCGAATTGCGCGGCGCCCGGCGCAAGGGCATCGACGAGGCCGTGAGCTACCTGACCGGCAAGGCCGAGTACCTGCGTTACGACACCGCCCTGGAACGCGGCTGGCCGATCGCCACCGGGATCATCGAGGGAGCCTGCCGGCACCTGGTCAAAGACCGCCTGGACATCACCGGCGCCCGCTGGGGCCTGTCCGGAGCTGAAGCCGTACTCAAGCTCCGCGCCCTGCGCAGCAACGGCGACTTCGACGCCTACTGGGCCTGGCACCAGCAGCAGGAATACACCCGCAACCACCAGACGTGCTACCGCGACCGGCTCATACCCACCCCCTGATCGACAGTACCCTCATTGGATCTGCACCCAAGTCGAACCTGCTGGAAACGATCCGCCTGGTCCTGGACCCCTTGCTGTCCGATGCGCGGCGCCTGCTGTGCGAGGAGGGCATCTTCGACGGCCACCCGGCAGGCCTGAGCGGCGGGGCAGAAGTGACCATTGTCGTGGACCTGCAGGGTGAGCCGCGGGTGACCGCATTACGCGTTTGTGAAAACTGGCCGTGGAAGCGCCCGAAGCATCCCTCCGTACGCACTTCGTACGCACTTCGTACGCAATTCGTACGGGGAAAGTGCGCGATCCGTACGGTTCACGGGATAGGGTGTCGGTCGGGAGGTGCTCCATGTCCGAGTTGTTCGATGCGGTCGACGCGCTGGTCGCGTCCCGCTCTCCGCTCCCGCCGGCGGAGGAGCGCAAGCGGCTGCGGGTCGCGCACGGTCTGACACTGGACGAGGTGGCCGCCGCGCTCAAAGTGCGCCGTGCCACGGTGAGCGCCTGGGAGTCCGGCAAGACCGAGCCCCGCCCGCCGGAGCGTGAGGCGTACGCGCGGCTACTCAAGCAGCTCGTGGAGCTCTACCCCGCTGCACCGGTGGCGGAGATGATGGCCCCGGTGGTGCCGACCACGATCACTGGCTCGCCCGCCCTGGCCGACGCGGAGCCCCTGTCCACAGGCAAGGCGGCCGAGGCTGCGGCCATGACTGCAGACGAGAACACCCAGACCAGCCTCGCCCCTGTCGCCGCTGCTCCGGCGGCCGCCCCCCGCTCGACGCGCACCGACAGGCCGACGTCTCGGCGTCCGGGTACGAAGCAGACGGCCCCGGCCGGCACCCCCGCGGGCGGCGCCGACGCGCGCTTCGAGAACGGGCCGCTCGCGGTCGTCGATGTCGAAGACGGTCAGGTGCTGGCGTACTGCGTTGGTGGCCTGGTCCTGGACGTGCCCGCCAAGTCCCTGCCGGCCCTGGTCAACTGGACGCTCACGGAGGCAAGGCTTGGACAGCCGAAACTGTCCGGGCCGGGCAAGGACGCCGACCCGTTGCTCGTGCTCACCGAGGCCGCGCTGGAGCGCTACGGCCTGCCGGTCGCCCTCACCGAGGAGGAGCGGCTCGCCGGGCGGATCCCCGAGGGCCACAAGGTCATCAAGCAGCTGGCCCGCGCCGACTGGAAGCTGACGAAGCGAGGGTTCGGGCCGTGGGCGCGGATCTACCGCCCCGCCACCGGTTCGGAGCGGGCCTGCGTGCAGTTGTGCATCCCGTCCTGGCACGCGCTCGACTCCCGCCACTGGGGCGAGGCCGGACAGCTTCCGCCGGCGGACCTCGCCCGGCTCCTGGGCACGTACGCGTCGCGGGTGATGACGCCGCGCGGCTCCACCGCCGTCACCGGCCTGGAGCTGATGACCGCGCTGCACCCGCCGACCCGCGCCTCCGAGCCGGACGCCGACGGCAAGCGGCACTCCGAGCACAACCCCGGCAGCCTGGGCAAGGACCCGGTGGACTGCGCGCCGTGCGAGGCCCCGGACGGGCACCCGCTGCTGGCGGACCTGTCCCGCTTCCACGTGCGCGGCCCGGCGGAGAAGCTCTTCGAGGAGGCGTACGACTGGGCACGGCCGATGACCGACGCCGAATGCACCCTGCGGCACCTGGTCGGCATCGACGTGAACATGGCCTTCGCCGCCGGCGCCAACGGCCTGGCCGTCGGCCTCAGCTCGCCGACGCACGTCACGCAGCCCGTATTCGATGCGAAGCTGCCCGGCGCGTGGCTGGTCGACCTCTCCCACGTCGACCTGTCCCGCGTGAAGGTCGCCAAGGACAAGTGGGCGGACCTGGACCCCGGCCTGCTGCCCAGCCCGTTCACGCCAACGGGCGAGCGCCCCGAGGGCCCAGCCTGGTACGCCACACCCACCGTCGCCTACGCGGTGGAGCTGGGCTACGAGGTGCGCCCGACCGAGGCGTGGGTCCGCTACGAGAACGGCCGCTACCTGGACGGCTGGTACCACCGGCTGCGCGACGCCTACCTCGCCACCATGGCCGACCTCGGAGTGGACACGGACCTGGAGCCGGCCGACTTCCTGGCGGCCATGGACGGCTACAGGGAGCGCGACCCCGAGCTGGCGATCGTCGTCTCCGCGATCAAGGCGACGGTCAAGGGCGGCCTGGGAAAGCTGCGCGAACGCCCGCGTGGTGAGGGCTGGCGGCCCGGCCAACCGTGGCGTGCCCTTGCCCGGCCGACATGGCGTCCGGACATCCGCGCCGCGGTCATCTCCCGCACGCGCATCAACCTCCACCGGAAGATCGTCAAGCATGCGGCGTTCACCGGCCAGTACCCGGTCGCGGTCCTGTCCGACTGTGTCGTGTACGCGGCCGACGGGCCCAGCCCGCTGGATTTTCTTCCCTACCAGGACGGCAAGCCGCTGCCGGGCGGCTTCAAACTCGGGGTGAACCCCGGCCTCGTGAAGTGGGAAGGCACCCAGACTGTGCTGTGGGGCGAGGGCGTCCGCGAGCGGTTCAACGCCCCGGAGCTCAACCTCGCCCGGTACATCAAGGACGGCACCGTCACCGGCCAGGACAACGGGGAGTAGCAGGCGATGAGCATGTTCGGGGACGGCCTGGACGCCGCAATGCAGAAGACCTTCACCCGCCCGGCGCCCAAGAGTGCGCCCGCGCAGATGCGGTACCTGGTCAAGCAACTCAAGGGCACCAGGGCGGTCGCCCAGATGCTGCGGATCTCCCAGCGCACCGTCGAGCGGTACGTGAAGGACCAGATCAAAAAGCCGCGCCCGGAGCTTGCCGCGCGCCTGGAGCGCGAGGTCAAGAAGCGCTGGCAGCCGCAGATCCGGGCCAAGGCCCGGCAGAAGGCGGCGACCACCGGCGGCATCGTCATCGACACCCGCGCCCGCCTCGGCTACACCGCGCCGATCGGGTCGACGGACCAGGACCGCATCCGGCACCTGACCGTCGCCCTGCCCCCGCGGTACGCCGCCCGCCTCTTCGACGCCCAAGCGGCCGGCGTCAGCGACCAGCAGTTGCGAAAGATCGCTGCCGAAGGGCTCAAGGAGGTGTACTTCCAGGACGGCGGCCGCCGCGCCGGCAGCCTGGAGGAGGTCCGCTTCACCGACATCGAGCACCTCGACTTCGACCTGTAGGCGTCCCAGACCGCGCTGCGAACCCGGACCGCTGTGACTGAGCACTTCATCTGGCGAGTGAGCGGTTCACCCGGCAGAGCTGAGCGCTCTGGTTGGCGTGAGCATTGCGGCTGGTGAGCGATTTGCTCTCTGTTTGGTGACGGTATCTGCGGATGTCGTTGCAGAGCGGGTGCATAGGATCGCCGGCATGGCACTGCGACCTGTTCAGGTGAACATAAAGGCTCTTGACGACTCGGCGGTCGGCCAGTTCTGGGCGGAAGCGCTCGGCTGGAGTGTTTCCAGCGAGGGACCCGGCGTGACCAACGTTGAACCCTGCGCCTGCCGAAAGCTCATCCGCGCAGGTCATGCGGCATGTCGGTACTCGTGGAGGATGCCGCCGAGTCGTTGGCGTCGTCGTATGTCGAGGCGGGTGATCTGCTTCGGATCGCTGATCGGCATCGGCAAGGGGCGTAGCGGGCGGGCGTTGGCGATGCCTTGATGGGGCCGGTGGGAGTTGCAGAAGTCTTCGAACTCGCGTAGCGCGTGGAGCAGGTGTCGCTGGTTCCAGATCAGGGTGCGGTCCAGCAGCTCGCGCCGACAGGTCTGCACCCACCGCTCCATGATTGAGTTCATGCGCGGCATCCGTACTCCGCTGAGCACCACCTCGATACCCGCGTCCTTGAGGACCTCGTCGAACAACCGCGGGAACTTCCCGTCCCGGTCCCGGATCAGGAACCTGGCCCGGCAGCCGGCGTCCTCGAGGTCCATGACGAGGTTCTTCGCGACTTGCGTCACCCAGGATGCGGTGGGGTGCGCGGTGGCGCCGAGGACCCGGATCCGGCGGTTCGCGTGCTCGATCGCGGCGAACACGTACAAGCGGGCCCCGGACAAGGTGACGGTCTCGAAGAAGTCGCACGCCAGGAGCGCGTCGGCCTGGGAACGCAGGAAGCCCGCCCAGGTGCTCGAGGCCCGCTCGGGCGCCGGGTCGATGCCGGCCTCCTTCAAGATTTCCCAGACGGTGGAGGCGGCCACCGTAACGCCCAGAACGAGGAGTTCGCCATGGATGCGGCGGTATCCCCAGTTGGAGTTCTCGCGGGCGAGCCGCAGCACCAGCAGCCGGATGGAGCGCACGGTCCGCGGCCTTCCCGGGCGCTTGGGCCGGGAGCGCGCAGCGTGGCGGCGTGCGACCAGATCGCGGTGCCAGCGCAGCACGGTGTCCGGACGCACCACCAGCCGTATCCTGCGCAGCACCTGCGAGGGCAGGCGGTGCAGCAACGCCGCCAGGAACGCGCGATCGTTCGGGGAGAACCGAACCTTCTCGCCACCGAGTTGGCGCTCCAGCACCGTGATCTGATGCCGGAGGGCGAGGATCTCCGTTTCCATGTCCCGGTCGCTCATGGGCAGCAGGCGCAGCACGGCGAACGCGTTCGTCACGGTCAGGTAAGCCAGTCGTAGCAGCACGACCAGCCATCATGCCGGGGTGATCGCCAGTCCCGCGAGAGCACCGATTCCAGCGTCCGTGCTCGAGAACCCGCGCATCCCGCACACCGGCTCCTACCTCGGCGGATGAGGTTTTCGGCAAGGGCAGGACTCGGCAGCCGAGTTCATGTCCTCGCTGCCCGCGTTGACCATGGTGAACACGATCACCGCGGCCACTACGAGGATGCCGACGGCGAACCAGATCGCGTTGGTGTACCCGTGCACTTGGGCCTGCAGCCGCACGAGCTGCTGCTGGGACTGGGTGGTGGCACCGGCGATGTGGTCCGCGACGTACGCCGTGGTGGCCGAGGCGGCGATCGTGTTCAGCAGGGCCGTACCGATGGCACCGCCCACCTGCTGCGAGGTGTTGACCATCGCGGAGGCGACACCCGAGTCACGCGGCTCGACGCCCAGCGTGGCCAAGGACATGGCCGGCATGAAGGCCGTACCCATACCGAAGCCGAGCAGCAGCATGGCCGGCAGGAACAGCGTGGCGTACGAGGAGCCGATCTCCATGCGGGTCAGGAGCAGCATGCCGAGCGCGGCGACCAGGAAGCCGGGGCCCATCAGCAGGCGCGGCGCGACGCGGGTCATCAGGCGGGCGCCGATCTGGGTGGAGCCCACGATCATGCCCACGATCATCGGCAGGAAAGCGAAACCGGTCTTGACCGGCGAGTAGCCCTGCACGATCTGCATGTAGTACGTCAGGAAAAGGAACAGGCCGAACAGCGCGATGATCGCGAGGCCCAGCGAGAGGTAGACGCCGGCACGGTTGCGCTCGGTGACGACACGCAGCGGCAGCAGCGGCGCCTTGACCTTCGACTCGACGAACACGAAGGCCGCGAGCAGCACGGCCGAGGCCACGAACAGGCCGATCGTCATCGAGTCGTCCCAGCCGTTGGACTCGGCACGCGTGAAGCCGTAGACCAGCGAGACAAGACCGAGGGTGGACAGGACGACACCCGGGATGTCGAGCGGCGAGCGGTTGCGGCTGCCGGAGGGCTCACGGATGACGAAGTACGCGCCGGCCGCGGCGACGACCGCGAACGGGATGTTGACGAAGAAGGTCCAGCGCCAGTTCAGGTACTCGGTGAGGAATCCGCCGAGGATGAGGCCGACGGCGCCACCGCCACCGGCGATCGCCCCGAAGATGCCGAACGCCTTGGCGCGTTCTTTGGCGTCGGTGAACATCACCGCGAGCAGCGAGAGCGCGGCGGGCGCGAGCATCGCGCCGAAGGCACCCTGCAGGGCGCGGGAGCCGAGGAGCATCGCCTCGTTCGTCGCGGCGCCGCCCAGGGTGGACGCGCCAGCGAAGCCGATGAGACCGGCGACGAAGGTGCGCTTGCGGCCCCACAGGTCGGCTATGCGGCCGCCGAACAGGAGGAGCCCGCCGAAGGCGAGGGCGTAGGCCGTGATGACCCACTGCCGGTTGCCGTCGGAGATCCCCAGGTCCTGCTGGGCCGAGGGCAGCGCGATGTTCACGATGGTCGCGTCGAGCACGACCATGAGCTGGGCCAGCGAGATGAAGACGAGCGCTTTCCAGCGGTTGGAGTCGGGAGCCGGTGCCTTTGCGGCGTTAGCCTGGACTGTCTCAGACATGGGAATACCCACTTCAGGACTTTGTAGCGAAAAAACGTAATGGAAGGGACGGCACGGCACCGGGACGTCTTCGTCCGGATCCAGGTCTCGCGCTGTTCGGGCCTGTTTGGGTTTGGGGCAGAGTGTCGGCTGGTCCAGTCCAGGGGAGCGTCAGCGTCAGCGGTGATGAGGGCCGGCAGGTGATTCCTGCCGGTCCTCATCAATCCCTGACTCTTTCGTGGCGGCTGGTCCTGTCGGGCCTCAGTCCTTCGGAGAGACGCTTGCCCAGAAGTCGCGGAGTATGAGGGCACTGCGCTTGGGGTCCTGCAGCATCCACCAGTGCCCGAATCCGGCGAGTTCCTCCGTCTTCGCGCCGGCTCGCTGACCCGCTCGCCGACGCTGCTCGAGTGTTCCGACGGCGTGGTCGTCGAGGGGGATGATGAACAGCCCCGGACGGGCGGACGCCTGGTGCAGAGCCTTGCCGTGCTCGGCCATGGCGGGCTGTGCGGCGGAGCGGTACAGCGACAGGATGGTTCGAGCCATCTCCTCATCCTGCGCGGCGCCGAGGAGCTTGGCGACGGGCTCGGTGATACCCCACTGGATCATCCGCTGCGCGCGGGCTTCCGCGCCGCCGCTGAACATTTCGCCGATGAACGCTTCGCCTTCAGGGGTCTGCCAGACCTGGGCCGTCTCGTGCCACTCGTAGTCCGGCTCCAGGGCCCCGATGGCGTCACTGACCCAGCTGCGGATCAGGTCGGGACGGTGCATCGCCACGCCGGCGACATGGGCGCCGCCGAAGTCGTGGCCCACCAGATCGACCGGCTCGTCGAACTGCTCCAGCTGCTCGATCAGCCAGTTGCGGTAGCCGTCGACGGTCGCCTCGAAACCCTCGGGCACGGGGGCGCCGAAAGCGGGCGGCGACAGCGTCACCACATTGTCGATCCCGAGCGCCGAGAGCTCGTCGAGCAAAGGCGTCCAGATCGCCGTTGTCTCGGGAACGCCGTGAACCAGGACGCGGGTGTGTGCAGCAGTGCCGCTCATGGAACTTTTCCTTTTCGTAGCGATCGATGCGGAACCCGACCATACTTCCTGATCGATCGATGCGCAATGTTCCGCATCGATCGATTAGGAAGTAGGATGCCTGCATGTCCACGACGGTGAGCAAGCCAAAGGCAACCGGCCGTCCCCGCGGATTCGACCCGGACGAGGCCTTGGAGAAGGCCATGATGTTCTTCTGGCAGCACGGATACGAGGGAGCCAGTCTCGCCGGGCTGACCAAGGCCATGGGGATCTCGACCACCAGCATGTACACGGCCTTCGGCAACAAGGAGCAACTGTTCCGCAAGGCTCTGCAGCGGTACGACGACCACCCCGAGGGTTATCTGGAACCTGCGCTACGCGAGCCGACCGCCCGGGGGGTTGCCACAGCGTTGCTGAACGGTGCCGTGAACGGCACCACCCGGCCGGATATGCCCCACGGCTGCCTCGGCGTGCAGAGCGCTCTGGTCACCTCAGGCGGGGCCGCACAGATCCGGGAACTGCTCAACGAACGCCGCCGCCGCATCGACGCCCGACTGAACGAGCGCTTCGAGCAGGCGGCCGACGAAGGCGACCTTCCCGCCGGAACGAACCCCGCCGTGCTGGCTCGTTTTCTGTCCATGACGATAAGCGGAATCGCGGTACAGGCCGCCGGCGGAGTCAGCCGGGAGGAGTTGCAAGCCATGGCGGAGACAGTTCTACAGGGTTGGCCGCCCTCCGAACCATCGCCCAAGCACTAGTACTCCAGCAGTACTTCGTGGCTTGACGTGGGGAAACGTCGAGCGGTGGGAGTGTAGC
>NZ_JBHSOA010000042.1:335201-363370 GCF_042655885.1 Streptomyces chlorus | reverse complement strand
CTTACCGCGCCGATGGTACTGCAGGGGGGACCCTGTGGGAGAGTAGGACGCCGCCGAACAATTATTGAAAAGGGTTGGACCCCGAACTTCGGTTCGGAGTCCAACCCTTTTTTGTTCTGTGTCACTTGAAGTTCACTTTGCGCAACGAGCATCGTTCCCATGGGTACTGCTGCACTGCTCAGGGCCGCCGGTGTCGGAGTCGGTGACGAGGTGGTCGTGTCCGCCTTCGGGAACGTGGAGGTTGCCGAGGCCGTCACTCTCGCAGGTGCGTTGCCGGTGTTCGCCGAGATAGATCCGGCGACCTACTGCCTCGCGCCGGCCGCTGTGGAAGCGGTCATAACCTCACGTACGGCGGCCGTCGTCGCCGTACATCGCTTCGGCAGGCACGCCGACATCGCGCGGTTGCACGCTCTCGGACAGCGACACGGCCTGCTCGTGCTGGAGCACGGGGAGTCCGAGGCGCCGTACGACGAGGTCGCCCGGCGCAGGGAGCGGGCCGCCTACCTCGACACGAAGCTGCGGGGTGTGCGGACGCCCGACGGAGGCGACGGGCACACCTACCAGCAGTACGTCGTGCGGATCCCCGGAAACGGACGACCTGACCGGGACGCCTTCGCACGAGCCGTGCGGGCCAAGGGAGTCGAATGCAGGGTGCCGGTGAAGACGCCTGTGCACCGGCTGCCGGAGTTCCGGCGGTGCGTGTATCTGCCCGAGACCGAACGGGCTGCCGACGAGACGCTCGCCCTGCCTGTGGACGCCTCGTTGACCAAGCGGGACATGCAGCGCGTCGCGGCGGCGTGCAACGCGCTGGGCGGACTGCTGCAGCCGGCTGTCTGAGACCACGGTCGAGGACCCGTCGAGGAGCAGTGGTTGGGAGCACGGGGCCGCTCAGGGTATGATCTACTCCGTTGCCGGGCGGGAAACCGCAGACAGCAACAGGCCCCTATAGCTCAGTCGGTAGAGCGTCTCCATGGTAAGGAGAAGGTCAACGGTTCGATTCCGTTTGGGGGCTCCGAACAGAAAGGCCCCGCCCTCCCGGGCGGGGCCTTTTTCATGCCCGGATCTGATCCAGCTCACTCCTGCTGAAGGCCGGGGACGCGCATGGCGAGGATCGCCATGTCGTCGGAGGGGGCATCGGAGGCGAAGCGTTCCACTGCGCGCATGATGCGAGCGGCGACCGCACCGGCGGTCAGGCCCGTACAGGTCGTCAGGACGTCGGCGAGACCGTCGTCGCCGAGCATGCGCGTGCCCTCACGGCGCTCGGTGACACCGTCGGTGACGCACAGCAGGACATCGCCCGGATCGAGCGTGACCGTCTGCTCGTACAGCTCCAGGTCCTCCAGGACACCGAGGAGGGGCTGGGGATCGGCCGCCGGTTCGACGGTGCCGTCCTGGCGCAGGCGCAGCGGCAGCGGGTGGCCGGCGCACACCACCTTCAGGTCCGCGCTGCCGTCCTCCCGCGGGCGCAGCTCGCCGTAGAGCAGGGTGAGGAAGCGGCTGCGGGCGCCCTCGTCGAGGATGGCGGAGTTCAGGCGCTCGAGGACCGCGGGGCCGCTGAGGCCCTCGCGGGCCAGCAGCCTCAGTGCGTGCCGGGCCAGGCCGGTGACGGCCGCGGCGTTCGGGCCCGTACCGCAGACGTCGCCGATGGCGAAGCCGTAGGCGCCGTCGCTGATCGGGAACAGGTCGTAGAAGTCACCGCCGACCTCGTTGCCCTCGCCGGCCGCGCGGTAGATGACCTCGACCTCGACGCCGTCGATGTCGGGGAGCTCCGGCGGCAGGAGGCTGCGCTGGAGGGACTGGCTGATGGCCGTGCGCTCGGAGTAGAGGCGGGCGTTGTCCAGGGCCAGGGCGGCCCTGCGGGAGAGGTCCTCGGCGAGTTCCAGGATCTCCTGGCGGAAGTGTTCGTCGGTCGGCTTGCCGAGCGTCAGCATGCCGATGACGCGGTTACGGGCGACCAGCGGGAGGACCACCGTCTCGCCGCCGACCGCGGAGGCCGTGGTGAGGGTGGGGCCGATGCCGGAGGTGACCTGGCTGTTCGGGCCGCCGGACAGGCCCAGACTGCGCATGGACGAGCGCAGGGCCGCCCGATGGGCCACCTTGCCGGGAGCCGACCAGACGCGGGCACCGGGGGCGGGGACCGGGTCGGGCGGGGCGATCTTCGAGAGCAGGGACTTGATGCCGTCGATGAGTTCCTCGTCCTCGTGCAGCACGTAGGAGAGGTACGGCTCGGATGCCTGGTCGGCGATGGTGTAGACGGCGCACCAGGTGGCCAGGGTGGGGACGGTCATCTGAGCCATGAGGGCGAGGGTCTGGTCGCGGTCCAGGGTGCCGGCCAGCAGGTCGGACGCCTCGACGAGGAAACTCAGCGAGCCCCGGCGTAGTCGCTCCAGCTCGCCCAGGCGGGCCGACTCGACGGCCAGGGCGATGCGGTCGGCGGCGAACTGGAGGCGCAGCGCCTCCTCGTTGGAGTACCGTCCGGCTCCTTCCGCGGCGACGCCGAGGGAGCCCGTGAGGCGGCCCTCGACCTTGAGCGGGACCGTGACGACCGAGCGCATGCCGGTGCCGCTGAGGAGCGGGACCGCGCCGGGCAGGGAGGCGAGGTCGTCGTGGACGGCCGGCATGCGGGCGGAGCCGTAGCGGCCGGAGCCGGCCTCCACCGGGACGCGGGCGAAGCGTTGACGGGTAGAGGGCAGGCCGGTGGAGGCACGTACCTCGAGTTCCGTCTCGTCATCGGTGGCGAGGAGCAGGAAGGCGGAGTCACCGTCGAGCATGTCGCGGGCGCGTTCCACCGTGCGCTGGAGGAGGCCGTCGAGGTCGTCCGGGGCGGGTGAGCCGATGAACACCTCGAAGGGGTCGGTGCTCTGACTCTCGGAGGAGCCGGCCGAGTCGGCGGAGGTGACTCGCAACGGAGTCTGCAGGACCGCACGTTCGTGGTCCCTGACGAGGAGGCACACGGTTGACGGATCGCCGTCCGTGTCGCGGACACGCAGGTGCGAGGCGTAGACGGGGATCACCCGGCCGTTGGTGTCCCTTATGCCGTAGCTGCCCTCCCAGCGGGAGAGTTGGAGCGCCTCTGCGATGCCGGTGCCGGTGCCGGGGGTGTGCGGCCAGGCGGCGAGGTCGGTGAGCGGCTTGCCGGTGACCTGGTCGGCCGTGTAGCCGAAGAGTTCCTCCGCGTCCTCGTTCCAGGAGGAGATCGCGCTGATCCGGTCGATCTGCACGACGGCGACGCGGACCCGGGCGTCGGCGATCGGGAGGAGTTCGGACGGCAGCGCCGGCCCGGCCGAGCGGGCGCCCACCGGGCGTTCGGGGACGTCGAGTTGGAACCAGACGGTCTTGTGGGCGGGGGTGTACTCGACGCCCCAGCGGCCGGCCAGGGCCGCGCAGAGCTGGAGGCCGCGCCCGCCCTCGCGGTCGGGGCTGCCCATGCCGGCGGCCGGGCCCTGAAGCGGGACCTCACGCTCCGGATACCGGTCGGTCACCTCGATCCGTACGCCGTCGTCGCAGCGCAGGCACAGCAGGTCGGCCCAGGTGCCGGCATGGATCACGGCATTGGTCACGAGCTCACTGGTGAGGACCACGGCGTCGTCGATGATGTCGGCGAACCCCCATCCCTGGAGGGTGTCGCGGACGAAGGAGCGGGCACTCGCGACCGAGCGCCCGACGGGCTCGAAGCTGGCGGCCGCGCGCGCGGTGATCACAGAACTCCTCGACCGGTTCTCGACGGGCATGGTTCCATGGCCGACAGGCTCGCGCCGCTGGTGCGGCAGGCCGCTCTTCGGCCGAGGGTCCGGGGGCTGTTCCCCCGGGATCAGTCCGGTGGTCATGTGTGCGGCCGCCCTCCGATGCCCGCTCGTCTCCGTGCCACCGCCCAGACCGGACGGAGCGGTGTGGCTGGACAGCCGGATGCAAGGTTACTTACCTTCGCGGTCCGAGCGGATGCCGGTCTGCTGTGTTTCCGTCGGGAGGTGTCCGACGTCCGGAGGGCGTGTGGACGGTGTGCGAAGCTGCCGAACTGTTATGGCCTGGTTCGGCGGGGGTGAAACACTGGGCAGGCTGGTTGTTGCGAAGGCCGGGCAGGGTGGGTGTCCTCCGGGCCGGGTGGGCGGCGGTCCGGGGTAGAGCCCTGGTAGGCAGGGCAGGTATCGCAGTGGTACACGCATATGCACGAGTAAACAGAGCAGGCAGAAGCAGTCAGCAGTCACAGGTACGCCGTGCGGTGGTACCCGAGTACAGCAGTAACGGTCGACCCCCGCGGGAGGGACATAGTGGAGTCTGGCGCAGCGACGCGGGGCACGAACACGCGCGCGAAAGGCGGACAGCCCCCTGGTAAGCAGGGCAGGTCCCGGGGCGGGACCACCATGGTGGACACCGCGGCCCTGAACCGCCTGATGGTCGCCCTGGTGGCGATGCGGGACGGGAATTTCCGCAAGCGGCTCACGGTGTCCGGCGACGGCGCGATGGCGGAGATCGCGGCGGTTTTCAACGAGGTGGCCGACCGTAACCTCCATCTGACGGGTGAGTTGGCGCGGGTGCGGCGCACGGTGGGGCGTGAGGGGAAACTCACCGAGCGCCTGGAGACGGGTGCCTGTGAGGGCTCCTGGTCCACCGCGATCGACAACTCGAACGCGCTGGTGGACGATCTGGTGCGGCCCGTCTCCGAGGTCAGCCGGGTGCTGTCGGCGGTGGCCGACGGTGATCTGTCACCGCGGATGGAGCTGCGGGCACAGCTGGGCGACGGGCAGGGACAGCCGCTGCGCGGCGAGTTCCTGAAGGTCGGACGTACCGTCAATAATCTGGTCGACCAGTTGTCGACTTTCACCGACGAGGTCACGCGTGTGGCCAGCGAGGTCGGTACCGAGGGCAAGCTGGGTGGTCAGGCCCGGGTGCGGGGCATGTCCGGTTCGTGGAAGGGCCTCACGGACTCGGTCAACACCATGGCGGAGCGGCTGACGGCGCAGGTGCGCGACATCGCGCTGGTGACGACGGCGGTCGCCCGGGGCGATCTGTCCCGCAAGGTCACCGTGCATGTCGAAGGCGAGATGCTGGAGCTGAAGAACACCGTCAACACGATGGTGGACCAGCTCTCGGCGTTCTCCTCCGAGGTGACCCGCGTCGCGCGCGAGGTGGGCACCGAGGGTGCGCTGGGCGGGCAGGCGCAGGTGTCCGGCGTGGACGGCGTGTGGAAGGAACTCACCGACTCCGTCAACACCATGGCCGGGAACCTGACGGCCCAGGTGCGTGGGATCGCGGAGGTGACGACCGCGGTCGCCAATGGTGATCTGTCGCGGAAGGTGACCGTTCCGGCACGTGGCGAGGTCGCACAGCTGGCCGAGACGATCAACCAGATGACCGAGACGCTGAAGATCTTCGCGGACGAGGTCACCCGCGTCGCCAACGAGGTCGGCGCCGAGGGACAGCTGGGCGGCCAGGCGAACGTGCCCGGTGCCGCCGGTACCTGGAAGGATCTGACGGACTCCGTCAACACGGTGTTCCGGAACCTGACCACGCAGGTGCGGGACATCGCCGCGGTGACGACGGCGGTGGCCAACGGCGACCTGTCGCAGAAGGTCACCGTCGACGTGGCCGGCGAGATGCTGGAGCTGAAGAACACCGTCAACACGATGGTCGACCAGCTGTCCGCCTTCGGCGCCGAGGTCACACGCGTGGCGCGCGAGATCGGTGTCGAGGGCGAGCTGGGCGGCCAGGCGCAGGTGCCGGGGGCGGCGGGGACCTGGAAGGACCTCACCGACTCCGTCAACACCGCGTTCCGTAACCTCACCGGTCAGGTGCGGAACATCGCCCAGGTGACGACGGCGGTGGCCAACGGCGACCTGTCGCAGAAGGTCACCGTCGACGTGTCCGGCGAGATGCTCCAGCTGAAGATCACCGTGAACACGATGGTGGACCAGCTGTCGAGCTTCGCCGATCAGGTCACGCGTATGGCCCGGGACGTGGGCACGGAGGGTCGGCTGGGCGGTCAGGCCAGGGTGGACGGCGTATCGGGCACCTGGAAGGAACTCACCGACTCCGTCAACTCGATGGCGGGCAATCTGACGTCGCAGGTGCGCAACATCGCCCAGGTCACGACGGCGGTCGCCCAGGGTGACCTGTCGCAGAAGATCGACGTCGACGCGCGCGGGGAGATCCTCGAGCTGAAGAACACCATCAACACGATGGTGGACCAGCTGTCGTCGTTCGCCGACCAGGTCACGCGGGTGGCCCGTGAGGTGGGTACGGAGGGCAGGCTGGGCGGTCAGGCTCAGGTACCCGGTGTCGCCGGCGTGTGGCGCGACCTCACCGACTCGGTGAACGGCATGGCCGGCAACCTCACCGCGCAGGTGCGCAACATCGCCCAGGTGGCGACCGCGGTGGCCCGGGGTGACCTGTCGCAGAAGATCACCGTGGACGCGCGCGGGGAGATCCTCGAGCTGAAGAACACGCTGAACACGATGGTGGACCAGCTGTCGTCGTTCGCCGAGGAAGTCACGCGGGTGGCCCGCGAGGTGGGTACGGAGGGGATTCTCGGCGGTCAGGCCGAGGTGCAGGGCGTCTCCGGCACCTGGAAGGACCTCACCCAGTCGGTGAACGGCATGGCGAACAACCTGACCCTCCAGGTCCGCAACATCGCCGAGGTCACCACCGCGGTCGCCAAGGGCGATCTGTCGAAGAAGATCACCGTCGACGCCAAGGGTGAGATCCTCGAACTCGTCACCACCGTCAACACGATGGTGGACCAGCTCTCGGCGTTCGCCGAGCAGGTGACCCGGGTGGCCCGCGAGGTGGGCACCGAGGGCATCCTGGGCGGCCAGGCACACGTGCCCGGGGTCACGGGCATCTGGAAGGACCTGAGCGACAACGTCAACCTGATGGCCAAGAACCTGACCACGCAGGTGCGGAACATCTCCCAGGTGTCCGCCGCGGTCGCCAACGGTGACCTGACGCGGGAGGTCACCATCGAGGCGCGCGGTGAGCTGGCGCAGTTCGCCGACACCATCAACATCATGGTGAAGACGCTGAGGGCGTTCGCCGAGCAGGTCACCAAGGTGGCCCGCGAGGTGGGCACGGACGGCATCCTCGGCGGGCAGGCGCACGTACCGGGTGTGGCCGGTACGTGGAAGGACCTCACCGAGTCCGTGAACCGGATGGCGTCCAACCTGACGGGTCAGGTGCGCAACATCGCCATGGTGACCACGGCCATCGCCAAGGGCGACCTGACGCAGAAGATCGACATCGACGCGCGCGGCGAGATCCTCGAGCTGAAGAACACCCTGAATACGATGGTGGACCAGCTGTCGTCGTTCGCCGAGGAAGTCACGCGGGTGGCCCGCGAGGTGGGCACGGAGGGTCAGCTCGGCGGGCAGGCACGCGTGCGTGACGTCGACGGCACCTGGCGGGACCTGACCGAGTCCGTGAACGAGATGGCGGGGAACCTGACCAGGCAGGTGCGTGCCATCGCACGCGTGACGACCGCGGTGACCCGGGGAGACCTGAACCTGAAGATCGAGGTGGATGCTTCGGGGGAGATCAAGGAACTCCAGGACTCCACCAACAAGATGATCACCAACCTGCGCGACACCACGATCGCCAACAAGGAGCAGGACTGGCTGAAGGGCAACCTGGCCCGCATCTCCGCGCTGATGCAGGGCCGCCGGGTTCTGGAGGACGTGGCCTCGCTGATCATGAGTGAGCTGACGCCCGTGGTCTCCGCGCAGCACGGTGCGTTCTTCCTCTCCATGCCCCTGGTCGACGGGGAGGACGTGAGCGCCGCCGACGAAGACCAGTACGAGCTGCGCATGCTCGGTTCGTACGGCTACTCGCTGGGCTCCATGCCGACGTCGTTCCGGCCCGGTGAGGGGCTCATCGGGACGGCCGCCCTGGAGAAGCGCACGATCCTGGTGGCGAACGCGCCCAGCGGTTACCTGAAGATCTCCTCGGGGCTGGGGGAGGCGCCGCCCGCCCAGGTGATCGTGCTTCCGGTGCTGTTCGAGGGGACCGTGCTGGGCGTCATCGAGCTGGCCTCCTTCACGCCGTTCACGCACATTCAGAAGGACTTCCTCAACCAGATCGCCGAGATGATCGCGACGAGCGTCAACACCATCTCGGTGAACACCAAGACGGAGTTGCTGCTGACGCAGTCGCAGGAGCTGACCGAGCAACTCCGTGAGCGCTCGGCGGAGTTGGAGCAGCGACAGAAGGCGCTCCAGGCGTCCAACGCCGAACTGGAGGAGAAGGCCGAGCTGCTGGCCCGGCAGAACCGCGACATCGAGGTGAAGAACACCGAGATCGAGGAGGCGCGGCAGGTCCTGGAGGAGCGCGCCGAGCAACTCGCGGTCTCCATGCGCTACAAGAGCGAGTTCCTGGCCAACATGTCGCACGAGCTGCGCACCCCGCTCAACTCGCTGCTGATCCTGGCCAAGCTGCTTGCCGACAACCCCGAGGGGAATCTCTCCCCGAAGCAGGTCGAGTTCGCCGAGACCATCCACGGCGCGGGATCCGACCTGCTGCAACTGATCAACGACATTCTCGACCTGTCGAAGGTCGAGGCGGGCAAGATGGACGTCTCCCCGACGCGCATCGCGCTCGTCCAGCTCGTGGACTACGTGGAGGCCACCTTCCGTCCGCTGACCGCGGAGAAGGGCCTGGACCTGTCGGTGCGGGTCTCCCCGGAGCTGCGGGCCACGCTGCACACCGACGAGCAGCGGCTGCTGCAGGTGCTGCGCAATCTGCTGTCCAACGCGGTGAAGTTCACCGACTCCGGGTCCGTCGAGCTGGTCATCCGGCCGGCCCGCGACGATGTCCCGCAGGCCATCAGGGAGCAGCTGATGGAGGCCGGTTCGCTGACCGACCCGGACGCCGACCTGATCGCGTTCTCGGTGTCCGACACGGGTATCGGGATCGCCGCCAGCAAGATGCGGGTGATCTTCGAGGCGTTCAAGCAGGCGGACGGCACGACCAGCCGCAAGTACGGGGGGACGGGGCTCGGGCTGTCCATCTCCAGGGAGATCGCCCAACTGCTCGGCGGTGAGATCCACGCGCAGAGTGAGCCGGGCCGCGGCTCGACGTTCACGCTGTATCTCCCGCTGCATCCGAGCGAGTTGCCGCCGCACGGCTACCCGCAGTCCATGCCGGTCCTGGAGAGCGGCGGCACTGCCGGGTCGGCCGGTTCCTCCGGTGCGGCGGTGGAGACACCGGCCGAGGTGACGTCGTACCGGGAGACCCAGAACGGTCCGGCCGCTCTGTTCCGGCGGCGCCGCAGGCCCCTGCCCGAGCTGGAGCAGCGGCCCGCGTCGCAGCAGCCGGAACAGTGGCCGGGCACGGAGCTGGAGCAGGATCCGGCGCCCCGGTCGCAGCGCACCATCCGGTTCGGCGGGCAGAAGGTGCTGATCGTCGACGACGACATCCGCAATGTGTTCGCGCTGACCAGCGTCCTCGAACAGCACGGCCTGTCCGTGCTGTACGCGGAGAACGGCCGCGAGGGCATCGAGGTGCTGGAGCAGCACGACGACGTGGCGGTCGTCCTGATGGACATCATGATGCCCGAGATGGACGGATACGCGACGACGACGGCGATCCGTCGGATGCCGCAGTTCGCGGGACTCCCGATCATCGCGCTCACCGCGAAGGCGATGAAGGGTGACCGTGAGAAGGCGATCGAGTCGGGGGCGTCCGACTATGTGACGAAGCCGGTCGACCCCGATCACCTGCTGTCGGTGATGCAGCAGTGGATGCGGGGGGTGTGACCGGGGTGCCCCGGGAGAGGGGGCGTGAGGGTGGTACCCCGGGGCGTGCGATGGTGGAGGAAACTACGCTGTTCACGTGGAACTGCTGACGCGGCGTGCGTGAAGTTGTGTAGAAGTGCGGGATTCGGGGAACCTTCTGGTCTCGCTCCGCGTTTCTGCTATGTGCACAGTGACATCACGGTGACAGGGTGTGGCGACGGGCGGGGTGCGGCTACGATGACCGGCACAAGGACGGGCGGCGCAAGGGAGTCGTCCCCTGGGTCGGCACCCGCCGGTGTCCACCCAGGACCTGCGGACAGGGGAGGCCCCAAGCCGGGGCGAGGAGGGCGGGCCATGGTGCAGAAGGCCAAGATCCTCCTGGTCGATGACCGGCCGGAGAATCTGCTGGCGCTGGAGGCGATCCTCTCGGCGCTCGATCAGACGCTGGTACGGGCATCGTCCGGGGAAGAAGCACTCAAGGCGCTACTCACGGACGACTTCGCGGTCATCCTGCTGGACGTCCAGATGCCGGGCATGGACGGCTTCGAGACCGCGGCGCACATCAAGCGGCGGGAGCGGACGCGGGACATCCCGATCATCTTTCTCACCGCGATCAACCATGGCCCGCACCACACGTTCCGCGGGTACGCGGCGGGTGCGGTCGACTACATCTCCAAGCCGTTCGACCCGTGGGTGCTGCGCGCGAAGGTCTCGGTGTTCGTCGACCTGTACATGAAGAACTGCCAGCTGAGGGAGCAGGCGGCGCTGCTGCGGCTCCAGTTGGAGGGCGACGAGAAGAACGCCGGGGAGCAGAAGGAATCGGCCGGCCTGCTCGCCGAACTCTCCGCGCGGCTCGCGGCCGTCGAGGAACAGGCCGAGGCCCTGTCCAAGCAGCTCAACGACGAATCGACCGACGCGGCCGCAGTGGCCACGGCGGCCCATCTGGAGCGCAAGCTCACGGGGTTGCGACGGGCGCTGGACGCGCTGGAACCGGGCACGGGTGACATGTCACCGATGCCATCGCAGAACTGACCGACGACGTACGGGCCTTGCGGCTCATCCGACACGGTTTTGGGCCGAACCCGCGTCAGTTCGGCGCCCCCGCGGCAGCGACACGAACGGGTGAAGCGGCTGGCACGCGTGTCCACTGGCGTCTCCACCGGTAACCTCACCCCCATGGCCTCACGTCCCTCCGCAGCCAAGAAGCCACCCGCGAAGAAGGCGGCTGCTTCCGCGAAGGCTCCGGCGAAGAAGGCCGCTGCCAAGAAGCCGCCCACGAAGAAGGCTCCGGTCAAGAAGGCCGCGGCGAAGAAGCCCGCGCCCCCACCGGCTCCCAGCCCGACCGGCGGCATCTACCGGCTCGTGCGCGCCCTGTGGCTGGGCCTGGCGCACGCCGTCGGAGCGGTCTTCCGGGGCGTAGGGCAAGGCGCCAGGAACCTCGACCCCGCCCACCGCAAGGACGGCCTTGCGCTGCTCCTGCTCGGCATCGGACTCATCGTCGCCGCAGGCACCTGGGCCGACCTCAAAGGGCCCGTCGGCGACCTCGTGGAGATCCTGGTCACCGGCGCGTTCGGCCGGCTCGACCTGCTGGTGCCGATCCTGGTCGCGGTCGTCGCGGTGCGCCTCATTCGGCACCCGGAGAAGCCGGAGGCCAACGGCCGTATCGTGATCGGCCTGTCCGCGCTCCTCATCGGTGTGCTCGGCCAGATCCACATCGCCTGCGGCTCGCCCGCCCGCAGCGACGGCATGCACGCCATAGGGGACGCCGGAGGACTCATCGGCTGGGGCGCGGCCACGCCGCTGTCGTACACCATGACCGATGTGCTCGCCGTGCCCCTGCTGGCGCTGCTCACCATCTTCGGACTGCTGGTCGTCACAGCCACCCCGGTCACCGCCATTCCGCAGCGGCTGCGGCTGCTCGGCACCCGGCTGGGACTCGTCCACGACCGTGAGGCGGAGGAGTTCGGTGAGGACGACGAGCGCTACGACGAGCAGTGGCGTGAGGCGCTGCCCGCGAGCCGCCGAGGGCGTGGACGGGTGCCCCAGGAGTACGACCCCGACCTCGCGGAGCAGGAGGCGCTGTCCCGGCGCCGTGGCCGGCCGCGCAGGTCCGCGGTGCCCCAGCCCGACATGAACCGGCCGATGGACGCCGTGGACGTGGCCGCCGCGGCCGCCGCCGCCCTCGACGGCGCCGTCCTGCACGGGATGCCGCCCTCGCCGATCGTCGCCGACCTGACCCAGGGCGTGCGCGCGGGCGACCGCGAGCCGACCACCCCGACACCGGTGCCGGCCGCCCGCCCCCAGCAGGACGAGCAGGACAGGCCGAGGCCGGGCGTCAGGCAGAACGCGCCGAAGCGGGGCGGGCGGGCCGAGCAGGACCGGGAGCGGGCGGACTCCGGCGTCCTGGACCTCACCAAGACCCCGTCCGAGCCCCGCGGCCTCCCCCCGCGCGCGGAGCAGCTCCAGTTGTCCGGCGACATCACCTACTCCCTGCCGGCCCTCGACCTCCTCACGCGCGGCGGCCCCGGCAAGTCGCGCAGCGCCGCCAACGACGCCGTCGTCGACTCGCTCACCACCGTCTTCACCGAGTTCAAGGTCGACGCCCGCGTCACCGGCTTCACGCGCGGGCCCACGGTCACCCGCTACGAGGTGGAACTCGGCCCGGCCGTGAAGGTCGAGCGGATCACCGCGCTGACGAAGAACATCGCGTACGCCGTCGCCAGCGCCGACGTACGCATCATCAGCCCCATCCCCGGCAAGTCCGCAGTCGGCATCGAGATCCCGAACACCGACCGGGAGATGGTCAACCTCGGTGACGTACTGAGGCTCGCGGAGTCCGCAGAGGACGACGACCCGATGCTGGTCGCCTTCGGAAAGGACGTCGAGGGCGGCTACGTCATGCACTCGCTGGCGAAGATGCCGCACATGCTGGTCGCCGGCGCCACCGGCTCCGGCAAGTCGTCCTGCATCAACTGCCTGATCACGTCGATCATGATGCGGGCGACGCCGGAGGACGTCCGGATGATCCTGGTCGACCCCAAGCGCGTGGAACTCACCGCCTACGAGGGCATCCCGCACCTGATCACGCCGATCATCACCAACCCCAAGCGGGCCGCCGAGGCCCTCCAGTGGGTCGTCCGCGAGATGGACCTCCGCTACGACGACCTGGCCGCCTACGGGTACCGGCACATCGACGACTTCAACCGCGCGGTGCGCGAGGGCAAGGCCAAGCCGCCCGAGGGCAGCGAGCGGGAACTCCAGCCGTACCCGTACCTGCTGGTGATCGTCGACGAGCTGGCCGACCTGATGATGGTCGCACCGCGGGACGTCGAGGACTCCATCGTGCGGATCACGCAGCTCGCGCGGGCGGCCGGCATCCACCTGGTGCTCGCCACGCAGCGGCCCTCGGTCGACGTCGTCACCGGTCTGATCAAGGCGAACGTGCCCTCTCGGCTCGCGTTCGCCACCTCCTCCCTCGCGGACTCGCGGGTCATCCTCGACCAGCCCGGCGCCGAGAAGCTGATCGGCAAGGGAGACGGCCTCTTCCTGCCGATGGGGGCGAACAAACCGACCCGTATGCAGGGCGCGTTCGTGACCGAGGAGGAGGTCGCCGTCGTCGTCCAGCACTGCAAGGACCAGATGACGCCCGTCTTCCGGGACGACGTCGTCGTCGGGACCAAGCAGAAGAAGGAGATCGACGAGGACATCGGCGACGACCTCGACCTGCTGTGCCAGGCGGCCGAACTGGTCGTCTCCACCCAGTTCGGTTCGACGTCCATGCTCCAGCGCAAACTGCGGGTGGGCTTCGCGAAGGCGGGCCGGCTCATGGACCTCATGGAGTCCCGGAACATCGTCGGACCGAGCGAGGGTTCGAAGGCTCGTGACGTTCTTGTGAAGGCTGACGAGCTGGATGGCGTGCTCGCCGTGATCCGGGGGGAGTCCGAAGGGTAGGCAGTCGGGACACGGTCGTTGCTCCGGCACGCCCGGATGGCCGATCGTGACCCACCCGTAAGGGATCAGTGCACAACCGTTTCCCCCGGTCGCACGTCAAGTTGAGGGAAACAGCGAGCAGTAGTGCCATCATCGGTATGTCGGGCCATTCCGATGGCGTACAAAGTCCGACCGCCCGGTTGCCCCACCCTTTTGTCACCCCCCTAGACTGAACCTCCAGCACAGGTGGCTACACGCTCGAAAGGCGCCCCCGTGTCCATCGGCAACTCTCCTGAAGACGAGCGTCCGTTCGACGACGTATCCGATGTATCCGATGTATCCGACGTGTTCGACGGCGTCTCCGAGGGAGCCCGTCCCTCAGTCGGACGTGCGCTGAAGCAGGCGCGCATCGCCGCCGGCCTCACCGTCGACGACGTCACCACCGCCACCCGGGTCCGTATCGCCATCGTGCACGCCATCGAGGCGGACAACTTCGAGCCCTGCGGCGGCGACGTCTACGCGCGCGGGCACATCCGAACCCTGGCCCGGGCCGTGCACCTCGACCCCGCCCCGCTGATCACCCAGTACGACGCCGAGCACGGAGGCCGCCCGGCCCCCACCCCGGCCGCCCCCCTGTTCGAGGCGGAGCGCATCCGTCCCGAGCGGCGCGGGCCCAACTGGACCGCCGCCATGGTGGCCGCGATCGTCGTCGTCATCGGCTTCGTCGGGTTCACGATGGTCAACGGCGGCGACGGCGACAAGGCGAACGTCGCCGACGGCGACGCCACTCCGAGCGCGTCCGAATCGTCCACCCCCAAGTCCCAGAAGACCACCGCCCCCAAGCCGGAAGCCTCCGACAGCGCCATCGCGGCCGCGCCGCAGGACAAGGTGATCGTCAAGGTGAGCGCCCCCGACGGGCGCAGCTGGATCTCCGCCAAGGACCACAGCGGTCGGCTGCTCTTCGACGGACTGCTCGCGCAGGGCGACTCCAAGACCTTCGAGGACAGCTCGAAGATCAACCTCGTGCTCGGTGACGCCGGCGCGATCGACCTCTTCGTCAACGGCAAGAAGATCGAGGACGACTGGCAGCCGGGCGCCGTGGAACGCCTGACCTACACCAAGGGCGACCCGCAGGCCGGATAGCGGGACGGCATCCCCGAGGGTGCTTCGTCGACGGGGCCGGCCAAGATCGGTCAACCCCGTCGACGTGGGGTGTCAGCGGGACGAAGTAGTCTTGAGCCCATGCCTGATCGCCGCACCGTCGCACTCGTCACCCTTGGCTGCGCCCGTAACGAGGTGGACTCGGAGGAGCTCGCAGGCCGTTTGGAGGCGGACGGCTGGCAGCTCGTAGAGGATGCCGAGGACGCGGACGTCGCCGTCGTGAACACCTGCGGTTTCGTCGAAGCCGCCAAGAAGGACTCCGTCGACGCCCTCCTGGAGGCCAACGACCTCAAGCGCCACGGGAGAACGCAGGCCGTGGTGGCGGTGGGTTGCATGGCCGAGCGGTACGGCAAGGAACTTGCCGAGGCGCTCCCCGAGGCCGACGGCGTGCTCGGCTTCGACGACTACACCGACATCTCGGACCGCCTCCAGACCATTCTGAACGGCGGCATCCACGCCTCCCACACCCCGCGCGACCGGCGCAAGCTGCTGCCGATCAGCCCCGCCGAGCGGCAGGAGTCCGCCGCGTCCGTCGCGCTCCCGGGGCACGGCCCGATGGACCTGCCCGAGGGCCTCGCCCCGGCCTCCGGCCCCCGCGCGCCTCTGCGGCGCCGGCTGGAGGGCACCCCGGTCGCCTCGGTGAAGCTCGCCTCCGGCTGCGACCGGCGCTGCTCCTTCTGCGCCATCCCGTCCTTCCGAGGCTCCTTCATCTCGCGCCGCCCGAGCGACGTGCTGGGCGAGACGCGGTGGCTGGCCGAGCAGGGCGTGAAGGAGGTCATGCTGGTCTCCGAGAACAACACCTCCTACGGCAAGGACCTCGGCGACATCCGCCTCCTGGAGTCCCTGCTGCCCGAGCTCGCCGAGGTCGACGGCATCGAGCGGGTCCGCGTCAGCTACCTCCAGCCCGCCGAGACGCGCCCCGGCCTGATCGACGTGCTGACCTCCACACCCGGGGTCGTCCCGTACTTCGACCTGTCCTTCCAGCACTCCGCGCCCGACGTGCTGCGCGCGATGCGCCGCTTCGGCGACACGGACCGCTTCCTGGAGCTCCTCGACACCATCCGGAGCAAGGCGCCCGAGGCCGGTGTGCGCTCCAACTTCATCGTCGGCTTCCCCGGCGAGTCCGAGTCCGACCTCGCCGAGCTCGAGCGGTTTCTGACCCACGCGCGCCTGGACGCCATCGGTGTCTTCGGCTACTCCGACGAGGAGGGCACCGAAGCGGCGACGTACGAGCACAAGCTGGACGAGGACATCGTGGCCGAGCGGCTGGCGCGGGTCTCCCGGATGGCCGAGGAACTCGTCTCGCAGCGCGCCGAGGAGCGGGTCGGCGAGACCGTGCGCGTGCTGGTGGAGTCCGTCGACGAGGAGGAGGGCGTGTACGGCCGTGCGGCGCACCAGGCTCCCGAGACCGACGGCCAGGTGCTGCTCACGAGCGGCACGGGTCTGCGTACGGGTCATATGGTCGAGGCGAAGGTCGTCGGCACGGAAGGTGTCGACCTGGTGGCCGAGCCGCTGTTCCAGGGTTCGCCCGCGCTGAGCGAGGAGGCGGGCAGATGACGGGTGTTCCGGCATCCGCGGCGGGAGGCCCCTCCGGCGCGAGGAGGGCGGCGGCGGGTCCGGCCGGCCGTTCGCGGCCCGGCGGGACTCCGGGCGGTGAAGCCTCCCGGACCCGGACCCCGGCTTCCCGAAGCGTGACCGACGGCGCCGCGGGCGGCATTCCGGACGGGGTTCCCGGCAGCACGCCGCACGGTGCCTCCCACGACGTTTCGAGTGGCGACGGCCGTGACGGCGACGGGCATGGCGGCGACGGGCATGGCGGCGACGGGCACCCGGCGCGAGGCAAGAAGATCGCGGCGGCGGCTGTCAACCAGGCCAGTGTCTGGAACATCGCCAACCTGCTCACCATGCTCCGGCTGGTCCTCGTTCCGGCCTTCGTCGCCCTGATGCTGGCCGACGGGGGATACGACCCGGCCTGGCGCTCGTTCGCCTGGGCCGCCTTCGCCGTCGCCATGATCACCGACCTGTTCGACGGTCATCTGGCGCGCGCCTACAACCTGGTCACCGATTTCGGGAAGATCGCCGATCCCATCGCCGACAAGGCGATCATGGGAGCGGCGTTGATCTGTCTGTCGGCGCTGGAAGATCTCCCCTGGTGGGTCACCGGAGTCATCCTCGGCCGGGAAATCGGCATTACGCTCCTGCGTTTTCTGGTCATTCGCTACGGCGTTATTCCGGCGAGCCGCGGGGGCAAGCTCAAGACCCTCACCCAGGGCGTGGCCGTCGGCATGTACGTGCTGGCGCTGACGGGGTGGCTGGCGACTCTGCGGTTCTGGGTGATGGCGGCGGCTGTCGTGCTCACGGTCGTGACCGGGCTCGACTATGTGAGACAGGCCATCGTGCTGCGCCGACAGGGAATCGCGGAGCGGAAGGACGCGTTGGAAGAGACGGAAGCGTGAGTTCTCCGGCCGCCGAAGTGGTGCGACTACTCACCGTGAGGGATATGACGCTGGCCGTCGCGGAATCGCTGACCGGCGGTCTGGTGGCCGCGGAGATCACCTCTGTCCCCGGGGCGTCCAAGGCATTCCGGGGCTCGGTCACGGCATACGCCACCGAGCTCAAGCATGAACTGCTCGGCGTCGACGCCAGCCTGCTGGCGCGGAGCGGAGCGGTGGATCCGCAGGTGGCGGCGGAGATGGCGGCCGGTGTCCGCAAGGCACTGGGCGCGGACTGGGGGATCGCGACCACGGGCGTCGCCGGCCCGGATCCCCAGGACGGACAGCCCGTCGGGACCGTCTACGTGGCCGTGCACGGGCCGTCGGCGACGGCTTCAGGTTCTGCCGGTGGCGGAAAAGTGGAGCGCCTGCGGTTGAACGGCGACCGGGCGGAAATTCGTATGGAGAGTGTACGGAGCGTACTCGCACTGCTTCTTGGGGAGCTTGCGGGCGAACAGACCGGGAATGAGCGGGCACAGGATACGGAACGGAACGGGGGGTTTTGATGCTTACAGCCCAGAGTGAACGCGACATCGCTCCCCGCACGGCCGCAGCGCAAGGCGGTACGGTGGGGCGAGAAGGATCCGGATACACGGCCCGAGGAGGGAGCCACCGATGATTCTGCTCCGTCGCCTGCTGGGTGACGTGCTGCGTCGGCAGCGCCAGCGCCAGGGCCGTACTCTGCGCGAAGTCTCCTCGTCCGCCCGAGTCTCACTCGGCTATCTTTCCGAGGTGGAGCGGGGGCAGAAGGAGGCTTCCTCCGAGCTGCTCTCCGCGATCTGCGACGCGCTGGACGTACGGATGTCCGAGCTCATGCGGGAAGTGAGCGACGAGCTCGCCCTCGCCGAGCTGGCCCGGTCGGCTGCAGCGACCCCCAGCGAACCCGTACCCGTACCGGTTCGCCCGATGTTGGGTTCCGTCTCGGTGGCCGGTGTGCCACCGGAACGGGTGACCATCAAGGCGCCCGCCGAAGCGGTGGACGTCGTCGCCGCCTGACGCGGTGTGACAGTGTGACAGGCCCCGGCCGGGGCTCTTCCGGGAGATCCGGAGGGGCGTCGCCGGGGTTTTCGCTTGCCCGCGTTCCGGGGCCGCGCCCTCCCGGTCCCCGTGCGTGTGCGTTTGCCGGTCCGAGGCGTGACCGCCATGGTTGAGGGAACGAGGGACCATGCGGGGGGTCAGCCACGGAGGTGCGAATGTACGTCGTGAAGAGCCCCTTGTCCGACGAGAACCTGAAGACTGTGTCCGAGGCGCTCCAGGGAGCCCTTGTCGACCTGGTGGACCTCAGCCTGGTGGCGAAGCAGATCCACTGGAACGTGGTCGGGCAGCGCTTCCGTTCCGTGCACCTGCAGCTCGACGAGGTGGTGACCCTCGCGCGGACGCACACCGACACTGTGGCGGAGCGCGCCGCGGCACTGGGCGTCTCACCCGACGGGCGTGCCGCGACGGTGGCCGTCGGCAGCGGCATCGGGGTGACGCCCGAGGGCTGGGTCGACGACACGGCCGCGGTGAGTGCCATGGTGGACGCACTGGGCGCGGTGATCGCGCGGATGCGCGAGCGGGTCGACGCGACCGGTGAGGCGGACCCGGTGAGCCAGGACCTCCTCATCGCGGTGACGGGGGATCTCGAGAAGCAGCACTGGATGTTCCAGGCCGAGAACGGGTGACGTGACCCCGGGCGCTGCCCTGAGCGGCAGCGAGCCGGGCCGGGTGGACGCGCGGCACGTGGGGGCCGTGGGAGCGCAGGTGCGGCGATCGGCGCGGGGCGTGGTGCGCCCGTGTGCCGTCGGTGCGCCCTGGTCGCCCGGATGAGCGGCCTCATAGCGTCCGGCTGGAGGGGGAGGCCATGAGGGCGCGGGCGGTTCGCTGGGGTGCTCGGGGCGCTGCGCTGGGGCTCGGGATCCTGTGCTGGTGGGCCGTGGCGAGGCTGCTGCTCGTCCCCGACGCCGGAGTGCTGGAGGCAGCGGTCGCGGCCGGCGGCTGGGGGCTGAGCCTGCTGCCGGTGCACTGCATGCCGAAGGGCCGCACGGAAGGCGCCCTTGCGGACGGGCGGTGGTGGTGGGCCTGGAAAGCGGGCGGCGACACCTCGGCCGCCGGCACCTCGGCCGCCGGCACCTCGGCCGCCGGCACCTCGGCCGCCGGCACCTCGGCGGCGGTCACTTCGCCGGGGGCCGTCACCACGGCATCGCCGCGTCCCCGTTCGGGCGGAGAATCCGGCCCGTGGTGAAGGCCGCCGCGTCCGAGGCCAGGTGCAGGACAGTCCGTGCGACGTCCTCCGGCTCGCCGATCCGCCCCAGGGGCGACAGGCTGGGCCATCCGGGTCGGCACGGCCTCGGCGCGGGGCTGTTCCTTGTCGTCCGTGGGGGTTGGTCATGGACGCGCGGAGCAGGCCGGGGCCGCCGGTGTCCATGGCTCCCGAGGCCATCGTGACGATACTGCCGCCGGTGCCACGGGCGATCATCAGGTGGGCCGCCGACCGGCAGGCGTACAGCACTCCTTGAAGTTCACGTCCAGCACGCGGTAGAGGTCCTCGTCCCGGGTCTCGAGGACGGGGCTGCTGCGCATGATCCCCGCGACCGCGACCGCGGCCAGCAGGTCCGGACGACCCGGACGCGGTCGGTGACGTCCACGCGGTGGGTGCGGGCGGTGCCGCCCGTCGCCCGCCGCCGCGATACGGGCCGCCGGCTCGTGCGGGTTCTCCGCGTCGCGGTCCGCGTAGTGGATGGTGGGCCCCCGCCTCGGCCGGCAGCAGCGCGCAGGCACGGCCGATGCCACTGACCGGCGGTACCGGTGACGAAGGCGGTGCGACCGGCGAGGTCGGACGGCGCGAGAGCCATATGGGGAACGTACGAGCAGACCTGACGGGCCGCCGATTGATGGGCCCCCGGTTCAGGGGCCGGGGGCCGGAGCTGGGCCCTGCTGGCAGGCGGGGCACCAGTAGGTGGGGCGGTCGCGGGAGCCGTCGCCCTGGTCGGCCCGGCGGACCGCGATGCGGCAGCGCAGGCAGGGGCGGGCCGCGCGGCCGTAGACGAACAGGTTCTGGTCGCGGCGTCCCGTGGTGCTGCGGACGGGACGGTCGCGGTTGTGCTCCAGCAGCTTCTTCGCGAGTCCGGGCAGCTGTGCGGCACGGTCGGCGGGCAGTTTCCCGATGGGGAGCCAGGGGGTGACGCCGAGCAGGAAGCAGAGCTCGCTCTTGTACACGTTGCCGATGCCGGCGAGGTTGCGCTGGTCGAGGAGGGCCTCGCCTAGCGGGAGGGCCGGGTCGCGGAGCAGGTTGGCCATTGCCAGGGAGGGGTCCCAGTCCGGGCCGAGGAGGTCGGGGCCGAGGTGACCGACCACGCGGTCCTCGTCGGTGGTGCGCAGGAGTTCGAGGACGGGCAGGCGGTAGCCGACGGCGGTGCGGTCGGCGTTGCCCAGGATCGCGCGGATCTGATGGGCGGGGCCGCCGCTCCAGCGCTGCCCGTTCGCGTACACACGCCAGGAGCCGTCCATCCGCAGGTGCGAGTGCAGGGTCAGGCCGCCCTCGACACGGGTGAGGAGGTGCTTGCCGCGCGGGGTGACGTCCAGGACGGTGCGGCCGGTGAGGTCGGCCGTGGCGAACCGGGGCACCCGGAGGTCGCTGCGGGGTCAGTACCGTGCCCGCGAGGGCGCTGTGCAGCCGCCTCGCGGCCTGCCGGACGGTATCTCCTTCGGGCATGGGTCAAGGGTGGCATGTCGTCGTGCGGGGGCCGGGGGAGTGCGGCCGGGCGCTGTGGCCGGGACCGAGGCGGGCCGGAGCGGGAAGGCCGTGTGTCAGGCGCGGAGGCGCAGGCCTCTGGGAGTGGCGACGAAGCCCGCGGCCTCCAGGAGTGCCCCGAGCGCGGAGGTCAGGGCCGAGGCACCGTTGATCCGCTCCACGGTGACCGTGCCGAGGGAGCCCGCGCGGGCGGCAGCGGCGAGGGTCTGTGCCGCGGCGGGAATGCGGGGGTCGTCGGCGGGTTCGCCGTCCGGGTCCGCGGGCCAGGCCAGCACCGTCTTGCCGCCGCGCTCCACATAGAGCGTCAGCTCACCGTCGACGAGGACCACCAGCGAGCCCGCCTTGCGCCCCGGCTTGTGCCCGGCGCCCGTCGGGGGCTCGGGCCAGCCCAGGGCCGCACCGTACGCGTTCGCGGGGTCGGCGGCGGCCAGGACGACGGCCCTCAGGGCGCGGTCCCGGCCGGTACGCCGGCCCACGAAGGGGTCGTACGACGGGCGCGCCCCGTACTGCCGGGGCCCGGGAGCCTGCGCGGCGAGGTCGCGCGGGGAGACGTAGTCGCCCGGCGACGGCCGCGGATACGACGCCCGGTCGGCGCCGTCCGGGAGGCGGGGGAAGCCGTCGTGGCCGGGGGCGGGCTCGTGGGAGCCGTCGGCGGGCGGGGCGAAGCCGTGGAGGGCGAGAGGATCGGGGCCGCCGGGGAAGTCAGGGCCGACGCCGAAGGGGCCGCCCTCGAACGGGTCGTCCAGGCCGGGCCCGGGGAGGGCGTCGCCCCGCTCGCGGGCGTTGGCCGCCGCGCGGAGGCGGTCCACGGCGCCGTCCATGGCGAACTGCGCGGCCCCCAGGCCTTCCACCACGTAGCCGCGACGGGCCTGCCCGGTCTCCTCGAAGGCCGACAGAACGCGGTAGACCGAGGAGAAACCGCCCTCGACGCCCTCAGCGGAGACCGCGCCCCGGGTGACCACGCCGTGCCGGTCGAGCAGGGTCCGGGCCAGCGCGTGGGCGCGGACCGTGGGGTCGCTCTCCCGGTCCGGCAGCAGAGACCAGCGGCCGGCGACCGTCGGCGGGCCGGTACGGGAGGTGCCGCGGGCGGCTGCCGTGAGTGAGCCGTAGCGTCCGCGCGGGACCTGGCGCTTCGCACGGTGGGCGGTGGAGCCCGCGGTGCGGCCCGAGCCCAGCAGCGAGCGCAGGGGAGCGAGCGTGTCGTTGGTCAGCCGGCCGAACCAGGCCAGGTCCCAGACAGCGTCGGCCAGTTGGGGATCGGTGGCCTCGGGGTGGGTGGTGGCGCGGACCTGGTCGGCGATCTGGCGGAAGAACAGCCCGTAGCCGCCGGAGAGGGCGTCGAGGACCGACTGGTGCAGGGCGGTCGTCTCCAGGGGGTGCGGTGGCGGCAGCAGCAGCGGGGCCGCGTCCGCGAGGTGGAGGGAGACCCAGCCGTCCTTGCCCGGGAGGGAACCGGCACCGGCCCACACCACCTCGCCGGTGGCCGTGAGCTCGTCCAGCATCGCGGGGGCGTAGTGCGCGACCCGGGAGGGCAGGACCAGCTTCTCCAGGGCGGACGCGGGCACGGACGCACCCTGCAACTGCTCGATCGCGCGCACCAGACCCTCGACACCGCGCAGCGTGTGCCCCTTGCCGATGTGCTGCCACTGGGGGAGGAACTGGGCGAGCGCGGCCGGCGGCACCGGTTCCAGCTCATGCCGCAGGGCGGCCAGGGAACGGCGGCGCAGCCGGCGCAACACGGCTGCGTCGCACCACTCCTGGCCGATCCCGGCCGGGTGGAATTCGCCCTGGACGACCCGGCCCGCCGCCGAGAGCCGCCGCAGGGTGCCCTCGGTGACCGCCACGCCCAGCCCGAAGCGGGCCGCGGCCGTGGCCGACGTGAACGGGCCGTGCGTGCGCGCGTACCGCGCGAGCAGGTCGCCGAGCGGGTCCTTGACCGGTTCGGTGAACGCCTCCGGTACGCCGACCGGCAGCGCCGTGCCCAGCGCGTCGCGCAGCCGCCCGGCGTCCTCGATCGCCGCCCAGTGCTCCGTGCCGGCGACGCGGACCCGGATCGCGCGGCGTGCCGACGCCAGGTCCGCCGCCCACCGCGGCTCGGCGCCCCGCTCCGCCAGCTCGGCCCCGGTGAGCGGGCCGAGCACGCGCAGCAGGTCGGCCGCCCCCTCCACGTCCTTGACCCGCCGGTCCTCGGTGAGCCACTGCAGCTCACGCTCCAGCTCGGTCAGCACCTCGGCGTCGAGCAGCTCGCGCAGCTCCGCCTGACCGAGCAGCTCGGCCAGCAGCCGCGAGTCCAGCGACAGGGCCGCCGCGCGGCGCTCGGCGAGCGGGGAGTCGCCCTCGTACAGGAACTGGGCGACGTAGCCGAACAGCAGAGAGCGGGCGAAGGGGGACGGCTCGGGGGTGGTGACCTCGACGAGCCGCACCTTGCGGGACTCCAGGTCACCCATCAGCTCGACGAGCCCGGGGACGTCGAAGACGTCCTGGAGACATTCGCGGACCGCCTCCAGGACGATCGGGAACGAGCCGAACTCGCCCGCCACCTGGAGCAGCTGGGACGCACGCTGGCGCTGCTGCCACAACGGGGTGCGCTGACCGGGGTTGCGGCGCGGAAGCAGCAGCGCGCGGGCGGCGCACTCGCGGAAGCGGGACGCGAACAGCGCCGAGCCGCCCACCTGGTCGGTGACGACCTGGTCGACCTCCCCCTTGTCGAAGATGACGTCCGCGGCGCCCAGCGGCGCCTGGTCCGCGTCGTACTCGGTGCCCGCCCGCACCGGCTCCTGGTCGAGCAGGTCCAGCCCCATCAGATCGGCGTCCGGCAGGCGCAGCACGATGCCGTCGTCGGCGTGCATCACCTGGGCGTCCATGCCGTACCGCTCGGAGAGACGGGCCCCGAGCGCGAGCGCCCACGGGGCGTGCACCTGAGCGCCGAACGGGGAGTGCACGACGACCCGCCAGTCGCCGAGCTCGTCACGGAAGCGCTCCACGACGATGGTGCGGTCGTCCGGGACATGGCCGCAGGCCTGGCGCTGCTCGTCGAGGTAGGACAGCACATTGTCCGCGGCCCAGGCGTCGAGCCCGGCGGCGAGGAGCCGCAGACGTGCCTCCTTCCGGGACAGCGAGCCGACCTCGCGCAGGAAGGCGCCCACCGCGCGGCCCAGCTCCAGCGGGCGGCCCAGCTGGTCCCCCTTCCAGAACGGGAGCCGGCCCGGCACGCCCGGGGCCGGGGAGACCAGCACCCGGTCGCGCGTGATGTCCTCGATGCGCCAGGAACTGGTGCCGAGTGTGAACACGTCGCCGACGCGGGACTCGTAGACCATCTCCTCGTCGAGCTCGCCGACCCGTCCACCGCCCTTCTTGGGGTCGGAGCCCGCGAGGAACACCCCGAACAGGCCCCGGTCGGGGATGGTGCCCCCGGAGGTGACGGCGAGCCGCTGTGCCCCCGGGCGGCCGGTGATCTCGCCCGTGACCCGGTCCCACACCACGCGCGGACGCAGTTCCGCGAACGCGTCGGAGGGATAGCGCCCGGCGAGCATGTCCAGTACGGCCGTGAAGGCCGACTCGGGCAGTGAGGCGAAGGACGCGGCCCGGCGGACCATCGCCAGCAGGTCGTCGAACTGCCAGGTGTCCATGGCCGTCATGGCGACAATCTGCTGGGCCAGGACGTCCAGCGGGTTCGCGGGAACGCGCAGCGACTCGATGGAGCCCGTCCGCATCCGCTCGGTGACCACGGCGGCCTGGACGAGGTCGCCCCGGTACTTCGGGAACACCACCCCCGTGGAGACCGCCCCCACCTGATGCCCCGCGCGGCCGACCCGCTGGAGCCCCGAGGCCACGGACGGCGGCGACTCCACCTGGACCACCAGGTCGACCGCACCCATGTCGATGCCCAGCTCAAGGCTGGAGGTGGCCACCACCGCGGGCAGCCGGCCCGCCTTGAGGTCCTCCTCGACCTGGGCGCGCTGCTCCTTGGACACCGAGCCGTGGTGCGCGCGGGCGATGACGGCGGGTGCGCCCTGGACGGCTCCGGAGCCACCCATCAGCTCGGCGGGGGAGTGGTGCTCGTCCAGGGGCTCGCCGGTGGCCCGCTCGTAGGCGATCTCGTTGAGCCGGTTGCACAGGCGCTCCGCGAGGCGACGGGAGTTCGCGAACACGATCGTCGAACGGTGGGACTGGACCAGGTCGGCGATCCGCTCCTCGACGTGCGGCCAGATCGACGGGCGCTCAGCTCCCCCAGCACCCTCCGAGGCGTCCGCCACCGGGGAGCCTCCCAGTTCCCCCAGGTCCTCGACCGGGACCACGACGGACAGGTCGAACTCCTTGCCCGACTCCGGCTGAACGATCTTCACCTTGCCGCGCGGGGACAGGAAGCGGGCGATCTCGTCGACCGGGCGGACCGTCGCCGACAGACCGATGCGGCGGGCCGGCCGGGGCAGCAGCTCGTCCAGCCGCTCCAGGGACAGCCCCAGATGCGCTCCGCGCTTGGTACCGGCGACCGCGTGCACCTCGTCCAGGATCACCGTCTCGATGCCCGTCAGCGCGTCGCGCGCGGCTGACGTCAGCATCAGGAACAGGGACTCCGGGGTGGTGATCAGGATGTCCGGCGGGCGGGTGGACAGGGCCCGGCGCTCCGCGGGCGGGGTGTCGCCGGAGCGGATCCCGACCTTCACCTCGGGCTCGGGCAGCCCCAGGCGCACGGACTCCTGGCGGATGCCGGTCAGCGGGCTGCGCAGATTACGCTCGACATCGACGGCCAGAGCCTTGAGCGGGGAGACGTACAGGACGCGGCAGCGCTTGCGCTGGTCCGCGGGCGGGGGCGTGGCGGCCAGCTGGTCCAGGGCCGCGAGGAAGGCGGCCAGCGTCTTGCCGGAGCCGGTGGGGGCGACCACCAGCACGTCCGAACCCTCCCGGAGGGCACGCCACGCGCCCGCCTGGGCCGCGGTGGGCGCCGAGAACGCCCCCGTGAACCAGCCGCGGGTCGCGGCGGAGAAGCCGTCCAGGGCCGGGTGCGGTGTACTGACCATGCGTCCATCGTGCACCCGGGCACTGACAACGGGGCTGGGCTGCGAGGATGCCCGGCCCCCGGCCGAGCGTGGCCCCCGGGGGCCCGGCAGGGAGCTCTGCCGGGGCACGTGACAATAGCCGTATGGCGGAAACGGGCAAGGAACGCGCGCGGCACTGGCAGTACGCCGAGCTGCCCGGCGTCGACCTGCTCCGGGCCCGCTACATCCGCAAGTCGTTCGTGCGGCACACCCACGAGAACTTCGTCATCGCCGCCATCGTCGACGGAGTGGAGGTCTTCCACCACGGCGGGGCCGACCAGTACGCGGGTGCCGGAACACTCGCGCTCGTGAACCCGGACACCCCGCACACCGGACGGGCGGGGGTGCCGGAGGGATGGCGGTACGGCGCGGTGTATCCGCCGCCCGAGGTGGTGGCGGCCATCGCCGCCGAGACCACCACACTGCGCGGCGCCCCGGGGTTCGTGACACCGGTGCTCGACGATCCGTACACCGTCCACCTGGTGCACCAGGTGCTGCGGGCCACCGACGAGGGCAACGCGCTCGCCGCCGACACCCTGCTGCGGGTGGCCGTGACCCGGCTGCTGCGGCTGAACGGCGGGCCGCTGCCCCGGCGCCGGGTACGCACGGCCGGCGCCCGGACCGCCGCACGCGCGCGTGCCCTGCTGGAGGAGCGGATGGCCGCGCCGCCGACGCTGGAACAGCTGGCCGACGAACTCGGCACCAGTCCGTTCGCACTGCTGCGGGCCTTCCGCGACACCTACGGAATGCCGCCGCACGCCTGGCTCACCGACGCACGGGTACGGCGGGCGCGTCGGCTGCTGGACGCGGGCACGATGCCGTCGGAGGCCGCCGTCGAGGTCGGATTCACCGACCAGCCGCACCTGAACCGGCACTTCGGCCGGATCGTCGGCGTGCCGCCGGGCGCCTACCAGCGCGAGCGCAAGAACGTACAAGACACCCGGCGAGCGCTCCACGTACCGTCCGAGGTGTGGCAACAGAACAACAGGCAGCATTCGCACAGGTACGCGCCGGGGACGTCCCGGGAGAGAAACGGGACGGCGCGGTCGTCCGGGACGCCCTGGGGGTCGGGATCGCCGTCGGGCTCTCCGGATTCGCCTTCGGGGTGACCTCGGCCGGCAGCGGACTCACACTGCTGCAGACCTGCACGCTCAGCCTGCTGGTGTTCACGGGGGCGTCCCAGTTCGCCCTCGTGGGGGCGCTGGCGGCCGGGGGAAGCCCGTTCACGGCCGCCGCCGGAGCGTTCTTCCTGGGTGTGCGCAACGCCTTCTACGGACTGCGCCTGTCCCAGCTGCTGGCCCTCCCGCGCGCGGTGCGGCCGTTCGCGGCCCAGTGGGTCATCGATGAGACGACCGCGGTCTCCCTCGCCCAGCCCACCCGGCGCAGCGCCCGGATCGGCTTCCTGGTCACCGGGCTCAGCCTGTACATCCTGTGGAACCTCACCACCCTGCTCGGCGCACTGGGCGCCGAGGCCATCGGGGACACCGACGCCTGGGGCCTGGACGCGGCCGGCCCCGCGGTCTTCCTGGCCCTGCTCGCGCCGATGCTGCGGACCGGCGCCGAACGGCTGGTCGCCGGGCTCGCCGTCCTGCTGGGTCTCGGTCTGCTGCCGGCCCTGCCCGCCGGTGTACCGGTTCTGGTGGCCGCGCTCGCGGCCCCGGCCGTCCTGTGGGCGCAGGGCCGCCGCGGAGGCACTCCGCGGGGTGACGTGAAGAAGCGGAGCGATGCGCCGGCGCGCGGCGACATACCGGAGGAGGACCGTTGAACATCTGGATCGCGATCGGTGTGACCGCCCTCGGGTGCTACGCCGTCAAACTGGCCGGGCTCCTGGTGCCCGCCGGCGCCCTCGAACGGCCGCTCGTCCGGCGTCTCGCCGCCCTGCTGCCCGTCGCCCTGCTCGCTGCCCTGACCGCCCAGCAGACCTTCGCCGACGGCCGGACGCTCGTGCTGGACGCGCGGGCGGCGGGGCTCGCGGCCGCCGCCGTCGCACTGGTGCTGCGCGCCCCGTTCCTGGTCGTCGTCGGGGCGGCCGTGGCCGTGACGGCGGGAGTCCGGGCCCTGGGCGGGTGAGGCGACGCCGATCGGCCGACCG